>NZ_JACFYV010000289.1:0-6933 GCF_016759955.1 Burkholderia sp. KCJ3K979 | reverse complement strand
CCGCCGGTCTTTCGTGAGGGACAGGCAGTGCTGATTATCGTGGGAACACTCGTGACGCTGTTGTCCGTCTTCGGCGGTTATGCGCTGGCAGGCGGGCATCTGGGCGCCTTGATCCAGCCCGTCGAGATCCTGATGATCGTGGGCGCCGGCGTCGGCGCGTTCATCCTCGGCAACGGCGGCAAGACCATCAAGGCCACGCTGCGCGTGCTGCCGACGCTCTTCAAGGGTTCGAAATACACGAAGGACGTCTATATGGAGCTGATGGCGCTGCTTTACGTGCTGCTCGCGAAGGCACGCAAGGAAGGCACGCTGACGCTCGAGGCCGACATCGACGATCCCGAAAAGAGCCCGATCTTCACGCAATACCCGAAGATCCTCGCCGATCGCCACATCGTCGAATTCCTGACCGACTACCTGCGCCTGATGGTGGGCGGCAACATGAACGCGTTCGAGATCGAGAGCCTGATGGACGAGGAGATCGAGACGCACCATACCGAAGGCGAAGGCCCGGCGCACGCGCTGATGCGCGTCGGCGACGCGATGCCGGCGTTCGGCATCGTCGCGGCCGTGATGGGCGTCGTGCACACGATGGCCTCGGCCGACAAGCCGCCCGCGGTGCTCGGCGCGATGATCGCGCAGGCGCTGGTCGGCACGTTCCTCGGGATCCTGCTGTCGTACGGGCTGATCGGGCCGCTCGCGAGCCTCGCGGAGCAGCGCGTCGCCGAGTCGACCAAGATGTTCCAGTGCATCAAGGTGACGATCCTCGCGACGCTGAACGGCTATGCGCCGGCGATCGCGGTGGAGTTCGGCCGCAAGGTGCTGTTTTCGACCGAGCGTCCGTCGTTCTCCGAGCTCGAGGAACATGTTCGCCGCGTGAAGGCGAAGTGACGCGGAGCGACCGATGAGCAAGAGCAAGGATCGCGCGATCGTCGTCAAACGGGTGGCCCCGGCGAAGAAGGGCCACCACGGCGGCGCATGGAAGCTCGCGTACGCGGACTTCATGACCGCGATGATGGCGTTCTTCCTGCTGATGTGGCTGCTGAGCTCGGTCACGCCGGTGCAACTGAAGGGGATCGCCGAATACTTCAACATGCCGCTGAAGGCCGCGATTCTCGGCAGCGGCGACCGCAGCTCGCAGGAGTCCAGCATCATCAACGGCGGCGGCCGCGACCTGTCGAGCGTCGACGCCGGCACGCTGCGCCGCACCGACGGCACGACGTCGCTCGCCGAGCGTCTCGCGAAGGCGGGCGACGACAATTCCCGGTCGCAGGCGCAGGGCGCGCAGGACCGGCTCGAGCAGACGCGCCTGCACGACCTGCAGATCAAGCTGATGGCGGCGATCGAGGCCAATCCGACGCTGCGCCAGTTCAAGCAGCAGATCCGCATCGATTCGACGCTGACGGGGCTGCGCATCGAGATCGTCGATTCCCAGAAGCGGCCGATGTTCGCGATGTCGAGCGACCACGTCGAGCCGTACATGCGCGACATCCTGCGCGAGATCGGCAAGACGCTGAACGACGTGCCGAACCGGATCATCGTCCAGGGCCATACCGACGCCGTGCCGTACGCGGGCGGCGAGGGCGGCTACAGCAACTGGGAGCTGTCGGCCGACCGCGCGAACGCGTCGCGCCGCGAGCTGATCTCCGGCGGCATGGACGAGGCGAAAGTGCTGCGCGTGCTCGGCCTCGCGTCGACGCAGAACCTGAACAAGGCCGATCCGCTCGATCCGGAAAACCGCCGGATCAGCGTGATCGTGCTGAATCGCAAATCCGAAGAAGCGCTGATGCGCGACGACGCGACGACGACGACGCTGTCCGCCGACGCGGCCGGCTCGAAGCTGCTCGCGCAGCAGCTCGGCGGCCCGACGCCGGCGGTGCGTCCGGTCGTGGCGAGTGCCGTCGCCGTGGCGCCGAAACCCTGACGTTTCCGAGACAGACATGATCCGAACCATTCTCGCCATCGACGACTCCGCGACCATGCGTGCGCTGCTGCAGGCCACGCTTGCGCAGGCCGGCTACGACGTGACGGTGGCGCCGGACGGCGAAGCCGGCTTCGACATGGCGGCGACGGCGCCGTACGACCTGGTCCTGACCGACCAGAACATGCCGCGCAAGAGCGGGCTCGAGGTGATCGCCGCGCTGCGCAAGCTGACCGCGTACGCGGACACGCCGATCCTCGTGCTGACGACCGAGGGCAGCGACGCGTTCAAGGACGCCGCACGCGACGCGGGCGCGACCGGCTGGATCGAAAAGCCGATCGACCCGGGCGTGCTCGTCGAGCTGGTCGCGACGCTGTCCGAGCCGGCTGCCTCCTGACATGAACGCGACGAATTCAACCGGTGACCGGGCATGACTCTCGACATCACTCAGTTCTACCAGACCTTTTTCGACGAAGCGGACGAGCTGCTCGCGCAGATGGAGCAGCTGCTGCTGAACCTCGACGTCGATGCGCCCGATCCCGAGGATCTGGCGGCGATCTTCCGCGCCGCGCATTCGATCAAGGGCGGCGCGGCGACGTTCGGCTTTTCCGCGCTGACCGATACGACGCACATCCTCGAATCGCTGCTCGACCGCGCGCGCAACCATGAGCTGACGCTGACCAAGGAAATGATCGACGCGTTCCTGGAAACCAAGGACGTGTTGTCCGACCAGCTCGTCGACTACCGTGCGAGCGCCGAACCGGACGCGGCGGCCGCCGCGACGATCTGCGCGAAGCTCGAACGGCTGAAGGCCGAAAGCGGCGCGGGTGCGCCTGCTGCGGCCGCCGAGCCTGCGCCGGCCGCGCCGGTTGCACCGGTCGCCGCCGTGGCACCCGCCGTCGTCGACCCCGCCGCTGCCGGCGATCGCGCACCCGACCATGTGGTCGAACAGGCCGTCGCGGCCGCGCATCCGGCGGCCGACGCCGATGCCGGCGGCCCGCACCTGAAGATCACGCTCGTGGGCGTCGACGCGAAGGATCGCGAACTGCTCACCGAGGAACTCGGTAACCTCGGCCGGATCGTCGGCCGCGAGGAAACGGGCGCCGACCTGTCGCTGTGGGTCGAATCGGACGTGCCGTCGGACGACATCGTCGCGGTGTGCTGCTTCGTGATCGACGAAAGCCAGATCCGCGTCGCGCACGGCACGGCGCCGGCCGCGCAGGCGGCGCCGGCCGCCGCGCAGGGCGCCGCCGCCGAGGTTGCCGAACCGGCCGCCGCCGCGCAGCCGGCACGCGTCGAGGTGTTCGCGCCGCCGCCGGCCGCGCCGCAAGCAGTTGTTCCGGCACCGGCACCGGCGCCGGCCGAGCCGGCCGCCGCCGCCCAGCAGCCGCAGCCGCAACAACACGCTCAACCCCAGCCGGCTGAACACGCGACGCCGGCCGCCGCCGCGCATCACGACGACAAGCGCGCGCGCCCGGCCGCTGCCGCCGCGGCGGGCGCCGAAGGCAGTTCGATCCGCGTCGGCGTCGAGAAGGTCGACCAGCTGATCAACCTCGTCGGCGAACTGGTGATCACGCAGGCGATGCTGGCCGAGACGGCGACCGCATTCGATCCGGCGCTGCACGACCGCCTGTTCAACGGGATGGCACAGCTCGAGCGCAACGCGCGCGACCTGCAGGAAGCGGTGATGTCGATCCGCATGATGCCGATGGACTACGTGTTCAGCCGCTTCCCGCGGCTCGTGCGCGACCTCGCCGGCAAGCTCGGCAAGCAGGTCGAACTGGTCACGTTCGGCCAGGCGACCGAGCTCGACAAGAGCCTGATCGAACGGATCATCGATCCGCTCACGCACCTGGTGCGCAACAGCCTCGACCACGGCATCGAGACCGTCGACAAGCGCGTCGCCGCCGGCAAGGACGCGGTCGGCCAGCTCGTGCTGTCGGCCGCGCATCACGGCGGCAACATCGTGATCGAGGTGAGCGACGACGGCGCGGGCCTGAACCGCGAGCGAATCCTCGCGAAGGCCGCGAAGCAGGGCATGCAGATCTCCGAGAACATCAGCGACGACGAAGTCTGGCAACTGATCTTCGCGCCGGGCTTCTCGACCGCCGAGACGGTGACCGACGTGTCGGGCCGCGGCGTCGGGATGGACGTCGTGAAGCGCAACATCCAGTCGATGGGCGGTCATGTCGAAATCTCGTCGCAGGCCGGCCGCGGTACGACCACGCGGATCGTGCTGCCGCTCACGCTGGCGATCCTCGACGGGATGTCGGTCAAGGTGGGCAGCGAGATCTTCATCCTGCCGCTGAACTTCGTGATGGAGTCGCTGCAGCCGTCGAACGACGACATCTACACGGTCGGCAACGGCGAGCGCGTGGTGCGCGTGCGCGGCGAATACCTGCCGCTGGTCGCGCTGCACGAGGTGTTCTCGGTCGAGGACGCGCGCACCGACCCGACGCAGGGAATCGTCACGATCATGGAAACCGAGGGGCGCCGCTTCGCGATGCTGATCGACGAGCTGGTCGGCCAGCAGCAGGTGGTCGTGAAGAACCTCGAAACCAACTACCGCAAGGTGCATGGCATCTCGGCGGCGACCATCCTCGGCGACGGCAGCGTCGCGCTGATCGTCGACGTCGCGGCGCTGAACCGCGAAACCCGTGCGACGCACGGCGCCCGAGCCGGCGCCGAGCTCGCCGTCTTCTGACTCTCGCCATTCAACCGATTGGGGGCAAACGTGTCTGCTGAAGTCCAAATGATCAATCCGGCCGCGGCGAATGCCGCGACGAGCCGCCGCGATGCGGCGCACGGCGATGCGACGGGCCAGGAATTCCTCGTGTTCACGCTCGGCGACGAGGAATACGGGATCGACATCCTGAAAGTGCAGGAAATCCGCGGCTACGACAGCGTCACGCGCATCGCGAACGCGCCCGAGTTCATCAAGGGCGTGATCAACCTGCGCGGGATCATCGTGCCGATCGTCGACATGCGGATCAAGTTCCACCTCGGCCGCGTCGAGTACGACCACCAGACCGTCGTGATCATCCTGAACGTGTCGAACCGCGTGGTCGGGATGGTGGTCGACGGCGTGTCGGACGTGCTGACGCTGCAGACCGACCAGATCATGCCGGCGCCGGAATTCGGCGCGACGCTGACGACCGAGTACCTGACGGGCCTCGGCACGGTCGACGGCCGGATGCTGATCCTGATGGACATCGAGAAGCTGATGTCGAGCCGTGAAATGGCGCTGATCGAGACACTCGGCGGGTAAGCGCGCCGCGCGCGCAGCAATTTCGGGAGAATCTGCAATGTTGCATAACTGGTCGATCCGCACGACGCTCACGGCGGTCGGACTCATCCTCGTGTGCCTGGCCGCCGCGGTCGGCGGGCTCGGCCTCTACGCGCTGAATCACGCGAGCCGTTCGCTCGACGAGATCGCGCACGTCGACCTGCCGGCGATCCACACGCTGGACGACACGGCCGCGTACCTGCTGCGCTCGCGCGTCGCGCTCGATCGCTTTCGTACGCTGACCGAAGCCGGCAATGCGGCCGACGCGGCGAAGGTGCTCGATCGCGCGCAGGAGCTGTATGCGAAGTCGAACCAGAACTGGCAGACGTTCCAGTCGACGCCGAAGCTCGGCGTCGAGCAGGCGCTCGTCGACGAGCTCACCGCGCGTTACACGACGATCATGAAGGAAGGCGTCGAACCGGAATTCGCCGCGGCGCGCGCGGGCGACATGGCCGCGTACCACGCGATCGCCGACGCGAAGATCAGCCCGATGTTCGTCGCGTTCGACCAGACGGCGGCGGCCGTGATCGCCGCGCTGCAAAAGCGCGCGGAAGAACGCCAGGCCGCGACGCAGTCGCAGATCTCGATGATGATCGCGCTGATCGCGGCCGGCATCGCGCTCGCGTTCGTCGTCGTGATCGCGATCCGCTTCGTCCTGCGCGGGCTGATCGTCCAGCCGATCGAGGACGCGATCGCGCACTTCGAGCGCATCGCCGGCGGCGACCTCACGCAACCGGTGAGCGTGTTCAGCACGAACGAGATCGGCCGCCTGTTCGGCGGCATCAAGCGGATGCAGGACGCCGTCACGACGATGGTGCAGGCCGTGCATCGCGGCACCGAATCGATCGACGTCGGCGCGCGCGAGATCGCCACCGGCAACATCGACCTGTCGCAGCGCACCGAGGAGCAGGCCGCCTCGCTGCAGGAAACCGCGTCGAGCATGGAGCAACTGACGGGCACCGTGCGGCAGAACGCGGAAAACGCGCGGCAGGCGAGCCAGCTCGCGGTGAACGCGTCGGACATCGCGACGCAGGGCGGCGACGTGGTCGGCCAGGTCGTGTCGACGATGCAGGACATCGCGGCGAGCTCGGGCAAGGTCGTCGACATCATCGGCACGATCGAGGGCATCGCGTTCCAGACCAACATCCTCGCGCTGAACGCGGCCGTCGAAGCGGCGCGGGCCGGCGAGCAGGGCCGCGGCTTCGCGGTGGTCGCGGGCGAGGTGCGTTCGCTCGCGCAGCGCAGCGCGAGCGCCGCGAAGGAAATCAAGCAGCTGATCGGCGATTCGGCCGAGAAGGTCGACAGCGGGTCGGCGCTCGTCGCGCGCGCCGGCGCGACGATGGACGAGATCGTGCAGGCGGTGCGCCGCGTGACCGACATCATGGGCGAGATCAGCGCGGCCTCCGACGAGCAGTCGACCGGCATCGAGCAGGTCAACCGTGCGGTCGGCCAGATGGATGCGGTCACGCAGCAGAACGCGGCGCTCGTCGAGCAGGCCGCCGCCGCGGCCGCGTCGCTCGAGGAGCAGACGCGCCAGATGAAGGCGATCGTGTCGGGCTGGCGCGTCGCGGGCGGCATCGCGCTCGCGCCGGCGCGCGGCGTCGCGCGGCCGGTGGCCCATGAACCGGCGGCGCTGCCGTCGGACGCGCGCCACGACGCGCCGGTCGCTGCACTGCCGGCGCCGGCCGCGGCCCAGCCGGCCGCACGGCGCGGCGCGCCGGCATCGCGT
>NZ_JACFYV010000288.1:0-7207 GCF_016759955.1 Burkholderia sp. KCJ3K979 | reverse complement strand
CGTAGAGGCATGATTTATATACGATTCTCGGTATGCGAATCGTTCAGTCGCGACGCCCCGCCCCGGACACGCCCTGGAGGACTGCATGGGCGGTGGCGGCTCGGCCGCTACTGACGGCTTCCGGCCATGAGCGGCCGGTCGAGGTCGTCGTCCAGTTTGGCTGACCGAGGCCTCGTCCGCCCTCGCTCAATGGCCGGTCTTCGGTGAGCAGATCGCAGGTGGCATTGCCTCCACGCAGCCAGAAGCGGCCGCACAAGACGCAAGGAGAGTGACCATTTCCTGGCGGATGACCGCCGGTCAGATTCGATTGACTCGCACGCTATGGACCGAGCCTTAGCTTGGAAACGGCAGGTGCACACGACCTCCGTATCCGCCTCGCCCTTTTACATGAGGTCGCAACTGGCTGATGCATTTTCAGTAGCCGCTGCGGCAATTAACCGTATCCATTGGCTTGACGACACAGCGCGGATTTAGTCGGTCGAGTCGGCGTCCGATGCCTCTGTGAACTCACGTCCTGGCGGCGACCGGGAGTCGGAATGGGGCGCCGAGACGGTTGAAGGCGTTCATCGCGGCAATCGTTATCGTGAGGTCGACAAGTTCCTTCGGCGAGAACGCCGCCGAGGCCGCCGCATAGGCTTCATCTGAAGCATGCGTTTCGCTGACGAGAGTCACCTCTTCGGCCCAAGCCAAGGCGGCGCGCTCCTGAGCGGAGAACAGGTGTGGGACTTCGTCCCACACGGGCACCAGGGTCACCTTGTCGATGGACATGGTCTTTCTAAGATCGCGACTGTGCATATCAATGCAATGGGCACATCCGTTAATCTGTGAAACACGGAGGAACACGAGATGAATGAGTTCCTCGGGCAGGTTGGTGCTTTTGGTCACATAGTGATGGACACCGAAAAGCGCTTTTGCGCCGTCCGGTGCGATCTCGCTCCAGTTCAAGCGTGTCATCTTTGTCCTTTGCCGTTTGGCCATAAAATAACGTCTCTTGGGTCACGGTCGCGGGTTGGTTACTTCCCCTTCGCGCGTGACTCATGACATAACGCGACGTTACTAGCCCGAGATTACGGACAACAGGCCCAAGAATTGGCGAAATGACTGAGCCAAAGACTATGCCCACGCTTGCGATCGAGATAGACCGTACTGCGGCGGCGCCCGTTGGCGAGCAGATCTACGCGAGCCTCAGGCAAGCGATTGTCGACGGCCGTCTTCAACCCGGAAGACGGTTACCCTCTGGAAGGGATCTCGCTGCTCAGCTCGGCGTCGCGCGCGGAACGATTCTGGTGGCCTACGAGCGGCTGGCTTCCGAGAAGCTAGTGGTCGGCGCAGGCTCCGCCGGCACACGCGTCTGCGCGCAACTTCCTCCAGCGCCAACCGAGACCGAGATTCCGCTCGATGGGCCACTGGATGCCTTTACACGACCGTATTCGAGCGCGCCACTACCGTTCCAGATGGGCGTACCGGCTCACGATGCATTCCCCGCCAAGGTCTGGGCTCGAATGCGAGCGCGGGCTGTCCGGGCGGACGCCACCGGATACACGACCTACGCCGACCCTCGCGGCGAGCGCGGCTTGCGCGCACAGATTGCCAGTCACTTGGCCATCAGCCGACAGATTCAATGCCATCCCGATCAAGTTTTTGTGACCAGTGGATACCGTCAGGGACTGATGCTTACACTGATCGCGCTCAGAGCTCACGGTCGCACCGCGTGGATCGAAGAACCGGGCTATCCGCTCGGAAGGAAAGCTCTGGAGCTGGCGGGGCTTACGGTTGCCCCCATCTCCGTAGATGTCGAGGGATTACGTGTCGAGGAAGGAATCGCTCGTGCTCCGCATGCCGCGTTAGCGCTGGTTACGCCAGGCCAACATGCGCCGCTGGGCGTCGCCCTCTCGCCGATGAGAAGACGTACCCTGCTCGAATGGGCTGAAGCAAAGAATGCCTGGATCATCGAAGATGACTACCTGGGTGAACTACAGTTGGTTGGACGGGCGGCGCCCGCCTTGGCTGCGGGTGATGGCGCGCAACGCGTGATCCACATCGGCGCATTCAGTAAGACAATCAGCCCCGCGCTGGGCCTCGGCTTCGTCGTCGCGCCGCGCGCACTGGCCGAACGCGTTGTCGAAACAGTTTCAGTAATGGCACCTGCTCCGAATAGGACGACACAGCTGGCACTAACCGAGTTTCTCGCAGATGGACACTTCATGCGCCACCTCCGACACATGAAGAAGGTCTACGCTGAGCGCCGCTATCTCGCTGTTGAACTGCTCAGAAAGCGGTTTACGGAGGTCGTGGAATCGGGATTGGGGTTGATTGTCAAGTTGCCTGATGGCGTCGATGACCTGGAGATCGTTCATTCCGCGCGCAAGGAAAATCTTGCACCGTCTGCGCTGTCTGCGTGGTACCTACGGACAGAGCTCGCGAGGAACGGCCTACTTTTGAGCGTAACGAATCTTCGGCCCGACAACATCCGTGCGGCGTGTGATGCGCTCGAAGATGTTGTTTCAGCACGCATCTCGCAACATCGAGGCGTCGATGCAAGCCATCGTTTCTTTTGATCGGCTTGGATGGACCGGTATTGAGAGCTTTGCGGTCATCCGTCTCAGCATATCGGCGGTCCACTTCGGGTCGTGAGTACGCACTGCCGACTGGCCGCTTCCGGAAGCGGAATTCCACTGGCCGCTTTCCGGCGATGAGTTTGAAGAGGGGGCTGACGCAGCCCGACCCTAACCCGTCATCCAATCTTCAGCGCTGTCAACGACCGCTGACGAGCAACTTCCGCCAGCTGCCACATTGCTTTCACACGTCGATTTCATCCAGCAGAATTCGGTTGAAGTCAGTACAGAATACGGGAGCCCCCACCCATCGCTGGGGTCGGGCTTTCTTTCCGGGGAAGCAGTCGTCGATGCCGTTTGCCTAGATGGTCGGATTCACGATTACTCGCTGCGGCCCGAAGCAAGGTTTGCGTCGATCCACGATGCTACGTCGGTGACTGGAATGGCATGGCGTTGATTGAACGTCCCACTCTTGTCCCATGCGACACCCCGCCCTTGAGCAAACGCCGCACGATACTTGCGCATCATGTTGTTCGGGTCGCGCGCCAGCTCATCCAGCAAATACTGCACGCTCCACTCGGAACGACTGAAGGGGCGGCCGAGGGCCGCTTGCAGCTTGTCGGCGACCACCCCGTAAGTCACGGTGTCACCGGCCAGATATACAATTTCGTTCCGGATACGGGGTTGAGCGAACACGATCTCGGCAGTCAGCGCGCCGATATCATCGGGCGTCGTCAGCGTCACGGCGGTGTCGAGGCTGCCCAGCGCGTGGACTGCGTCGTTTTGCAGGTCAACGACACCGAAGTCTGGCTCAAACAGGTAGCTCATGAACATGCCGGTCGAGATGATGACCCACTCGGTCTCGTGCTGACTGCGCAGCAACTCGCGCACGTCCAGCTGTGCGTCGAAGATGTCCTGCGGACTGCCACGACCGATCACATCGAAGTCGACACCGAACTGCCACGGGAAGTACCTCGGGATGCGCGCCTGCAACGCCGCCCGCGCCAACTTCATCGGCGTGTCGATGCCGGCTGCGTAGCCCGCACAACCGATTACCGTGTCATATCCTGCGAATACGCCTGCGAGCTCATCAATAGAGCTCTTCACAAGATCGCCCACGACGATCTCGATCCCAAGGTCTCGAATCTCCGCGATATCATGTTGCTTGGCTGGTGCATTGGACTCAACGGCACTTGCGCGCAGCAGCACGCTGATCTTCGCGCCGGCCACGTCCTTCGCTCGACGTGCGAGATTGCGTAGCACTGGAAGGCCAAGTTCGCCAGCACCGAGCACGAGAATGTTTTGAGACGTGGCGTTAGGATCTGTTTGGTTCATCGTCTAGCCTGCTGAGAAATGTGTTGCGGCAGTCTAGCAATGCATGGACGTGTATGAAAGAAGGCACATGCGTGATACTGGGAGCCAGATAGTTGGATCGAGACGAACTTCTCCGATATTCGCAAACCGTTTGCGACGGCCTGCGAGACGATGATGACGGACTGCGGCGAGAGGTGCTCGCACACGCCGGGAGTCGTTGGTCGCTCGGTGTCGTCCACACGCTTGGCGTGTACGGCAGGCTGCGCCATGCCGAAATCGGCAGGCGCATGCACGGGGTGACTCAGCGGATGTTGACGCGCACGTTACGACAACTCGAACGTGACGGTCTGGTGCTCCGTCACGATTTCGATGAAGTGCCCCCTAGAGTCGAATACGAGTTATCCGACACGGGCATGGACCTGCTCGTTCGCATGGTCCCGTTGTGGACCTGGATTGTCGAGAATGCGGACCGCTTCAGAGAAGCGAGGCGGATTTTCGACAGCCAGAACCGCGACGCGAGCTCGTAGCTTGCCGATTGTTGATTTGCATTCCCTGCTTCCCTGGCGGGGATAAGGATTGACGTCTCTGAGTGAAAGGCTTATGGCGGCCGCGCATTTCTTACTTCGTCGTCTATCCATCCCAACGAGCCGCAACGTCCAAGATTCGCGCCCCTCGCTGATGTCTTGTTTCGGCTGGCGCACGAAGATTGATTGTTATCGGGGAAAACTGTCCTGTACTGCGAATTCTCAGTCAGCAGGTGACGCAAGCGCTAACACCGCCAACGCCAGTGTTCAAATCTTCGATGATCACGCTACGCGTCGCCAATCGGGCCGCCGAAGCACGACGGCACATTTCGACAAGGCAGAGTCTGATAGCTGAGCGGAACTGACGTTCGAATGTCCGCCGCGAGAGCGCGGTCGAACGCCCGCAAGTGGCCCGATTGGGTGAGGCCGCCAACGTCCGCTTTATGGTGCTCCAGTTCGCGAAAACATTGACTCGACTGACTGACCGGTTTGGAGGCGGCTGTCTGACCGGAGTGGGTCGCGAAGCGCCTCTCGCACGGCTCCAGAACGGCCGCTCGACGGCGCACGGGCTTGTTTGCCGACCTCGCCGAACGTTCTGGTAACGAGATAAGCTTTGTTATCACGACAGTACGATCACCCATTCAAACTCGGGTTTCGCACAACGCGTGACAGGGGTTGCCGGCGCTGCAACGGCGCCGCGCGGCAGTTGACACTGGTCTTCGCAACACCGTGGCCGGTGACAACTTTAGTTCGCGACGTGCAATCCCATGAATTCACGACGGTTTCGCTCTTCATCGCCGGCGCGAGGCGGCGAAGTGACATTTTTACTTCCCAAACGGTGACAACTTTAATTTGATCTACGGCAGGGCTCCTACGGCAACGCCACGAATATCTACGCCGAGAGCGATGTCGACGTGGTGATCCTGCTGAAGGACTGCTTCCAGCAGGACCTGAAGGCGTTGAGCGAGGAGCAGAAAACCGCTTGGAGGGCGGCGTATCACGACGCGGTGTATGCGCACCGGGATTTCAAGAAGGACGTGGTGTCGGTCCTGACGGATGCCTACGGCGGTGACGTCACGGTCGGCGACAAGGCGATCGCCATCGCCGCGCGCGGCGTGCGCCGCAAGGCGGATGTGATCGCGGCGATTGGCTACCGGCGCTACTACCGCTTCAACGGCCTGCGCGACCAGTCCTACGACGAAGGCATTTGTTTCTACGACGCGGCGGGGACGCGGATCGCCAACTATCCCAAGCAACACGCTGAGAACCTTACCGCCCAGCATCAGGCCACCCAGCAGCGGCTCAAGCCGATGGTGCGGATCTGGAAGAACCTGCGCAGCGCGCTGGTCGAGGCGGGCGCGATCGAGGCTGGCGCCGCGCCGTCCTACTATCTCGAGGGCCTGCTGTACAACGTGCCGGTGGACAAGTTCGTCGGCAGCTATGGGGATACGTTCGTCAACGTCTACAACTGGCTGGTGACCGAGGCGGATAAGACTCAGCTGGTGTGCGCCAACCGGCAGTATTACCTGTTGCGCGATAACGCGCCGACCTGCTGGGCCCCGGCGCAATGCGAGGCCTTTCTCGCGGCGACCCTGGCGTATTGGGACGATTGGGGCGCATGAGGGCGCGTCGGCGGCGAGAGGGCCGATCCGGATAACGATGCGCGGGAGGCGCGGATGAGCCAGCGGGACGATTTCAGCAAGAAAGTGCGGCAGGCGGTCGCGGCGAATGCCGGCTGGCACTGCGCGTTCACCGGCTGCGGCAAGCTGACGGTCGGGCCGAGCGACGAAGGGGCCGACAGAAGCACCACGATCGGCGAGGCCGCCCATATCCATGCCGCCGCGCCGGGCGGCCGGCGCTACGATGCGACGATGACGCCGGAAGCGCGTAGCAGCATCGACAACGCGATCTGGCTCTGCGTCGACCATGCTCGGTTGATCGACCGCGACAGCGTCACCTATACCGCACCGCGGCTGCGCGCGATGAAACAGGCTCACGAGGACGCCTGCAAGCGGGCCGTGCGCACCGGGCAGCCCGCGCTGGTCGCGGCGGGGCTGCTTGCGATCGGCCCCGAGATCGTCTGCACGGGCGATTTGACACAGGTCGACGCGAGTGGATGGACGCTGCGGCTCGGGCATTTCCTGATCGGCGATCTCCAAGGGGTCGTCGACTACATCGACCGGTTCGGACGCCTGTCTCCCGAGGATCGCTATGTGCTCAGCAACGAACTGGGCGACGGCCGTGTTCTCGCCGCGGCGCCGGTCCTCGCGAAGCAGGACGCCGGTTACCACCTTCGGTGCACGGTGGCGCCCGGTGCGGCGCGCGTAGACGTGAGCGACCTCGGCAGCGGGTGGGCCCTGCACGCGGAAACCGACGATCTGTATCTCGACGACCGCGGCGCGATTGCCCGCGTCAGCGGCGTGGACTATCTGCCGCAGCGTGTGCGCGAGGTGTTGTCGATGCAACAAGGCGAGAGCCCGCTGCATCCGTCGTTCGGGGTGCGTTTCTTCGAATACTTCCAGGCCTATCGCGGATCGCCGTGGCTCGACCTGCTGCTCAAACTCGAGGTGGTGCGCCAGGCCTCGGTGCCTTACAGCGATCCCCTCGGTAAACGGGAAACTACGCCGCTGCGCTGCGTGACGCGGGTACGTCAGCTTGAATTGCTCGCGGAAGCGCCGACAAATCAGCGGCTGCCGATTCGGCTCGAACTGGAGATTCAGGGGCTGGGGCGCTGGGCCAGAGAGATTGCGGTCTATCTGCCCACGGCCGAACAGATGTCCGAACTCGCGCAACGGCGGGGGCGGATGGCGGGGC
>NZ_JACFYV010000287.1:0-7220 GCF_016759955.1 Burkholderia sp. KCJ3K979 | reverse complement strand
GGGCGCGCCGCCGCTCATGCGAATGGAGGATGTGCGATGAGTATCCGTGTGAAACCCGGCATGCTGCGCGACATCGCCGAGACGCTCGGCCGTCATTTCGAGGCGCGCGCGATGCCGTTCCACGTCGAGGAGCAGCCGGCCGGCGCATTGCATATCGGCTTTCGCGTCGACGGCCATCCGGCGTCGCTGACCGTGACGTTCGACGCCGACGCCTTCGCCGCGCTCGAACGGGCCGACCTCGACCGGCAACGCGGCACGCTCACGCGCGTCGCGGCCGAATTCGACACGATGATGGCGCGCCGCGCACCGACCGCGTACGCGGGCGATTTCCATTTCAACCGGCTCTGAGCCGCGCCGCACTGGCCGACCGCAGCCGCCGATTCAGGGAGGACTCGATGAACACGATCCAGACGATACGCGTGGGCGCCTGTGCGTTCGCCGCCGCGTGCGCGCTGGGCGCATGCACGCAACCCACCAACGGCCCGTACGGCACGCGCGGGGCGCCGCCCGCGCCGCCTGACGGCCGCGGCGCGCAGTCGACCACGACGATGCCGGACGCGAATACGCGCTACGACCCGCGTCCGTCGCCGGGCAACACGATGCCGCCGGATACGAGGGTCGACGTACCGGTCGACGTGCCGCCGCCGGGCCCGAACGGCGCACAGGGCGACCAGCCGCTGCCGGGCACGCCGCCGCCGATGCAGTACTGATAGGACGCGTCGCGGGGACGCGCCGCGGCGCCGCGTCACGGCATGCCGCCCCGCGATGCGGCCGGAGGAACGCGATGGCGAATCAGCACGAACACCTGGAGGACTGGCTGCGCGATGCCTACGCGATGGAGCGCCAGGCCGAGACGATGATCGACGCGCAGATGAAGCGGGTCGGCCACTACCCGCAGTTGCAGGACCGGTTGCGGCAGCATCTCGACGACACGCTCGGCCAGCAGGCGCTCGTCGAGGCGTGCCTGATGCGGCTCGGCACGTCGCCGTCGGCGAGCAAGGATCTCGCCGCGCGCATCGCCGCATACGGGCAGATCGCGAGCGGCATGCTGGCGGACGACGAAGTGGTGAAGACGGCACTGGCCGCCTACGCATTCGAGCAGTTGGAAATCGCTGCATACACCGCGCTCGTCGCGGCGGCTCAGGCGGCCGGCGAAGAAGAGATCCGCGCGTGTTGCGAGCGGATTCTCCAGCAGGAGCGCGACATGGCCGCGTGGCTGCTGCGCCATCTGCCCGAGTTGACGACGGCGTTTCTCGATCGTTCGGCGGTGGACCGCATCGACGCGAAGCGGTGACGGCGCGGCCATCGGGCTACTTCTGGGACGGGCCGTTTTCCGCGAGCGAAATACGTGCCCCCTAACTTGCCCCCGGCTTGTAAAAAAGCGGCTCCGCTGCCCGGCGAGACGGGGTACGAACCCGCGAGAGCCGCGTCGCAGCGCGCTTCGCGCGACTGGCACGGAAGCTGCGTGACGTTCGGCAGAAGAGATACCCGCGAACCGAACCGTCAGGAGGCTTTCGATGCCCGTCTCGCTTGCGCTGCAGATGCGACAGCATCTCGCACTTACGCCGAGGCTTCAGCAGTCGCTGCGGCTGCTGCAGTTGTCCTCGCTGGAGTTTCAACAGGAATTGCGTCAGGCGCTCGACATGAACCCGTTTCTCGAAGACGGCCAGGGCGACGAGGACACCGTTGCCGGCACGCCCGAGCAGCCGACCGAAGCGGCCGCGCCCGAAGCGGCGCCCGAGCACGACGACATTCGCCCGCCGGATGGCGAGGTGCCGTTTACCGCGGCGCCCGCGCCGCGCGGCACGAGCCGTCAGGGCGACGATACCGACGGCCTGTCGCCCGGCGAATGGATCGCCGCCGAGCCGTCGCTGCATCAGCAACTGCACGATGCGCTGCGGCTCTATCCGCTCAACAAGCGCGACCGCGAGGCCGCGCGCCTGGTGATCGATGCGCTGGACGACGACGGCTACCTGCGTCAGGAGCTGCCTGAACTGCTGGTCGCGGCCGATCCCGCGTGGCTGCTGTCGGAGCAGGATCTCGCGGTCGCGCTGCGGCTCGTGCAGATGCTCGACCGGCCGGGTATCGCGGCCCGTTCGTTGTCCGAATGCCTGGTCTTGCAGCTCGACGCGATTCCGGCCGGCACGCCGGCGCTCGCGGAAGCGAAGGCGATCGCGCGCGAGCATCTGGAACGGCTCGCGCGCCGCGAGACGGCCGAGATCCAGCGGCGCCTCGGCTGCAACCAGCAGACGCTGCACGCGGCCTGCGCGCTGGTGCGCGGGCTCGACCCGCGCCCCGGCAATCACTACGGCAGCACGCGCGGCGACTACGTGGTGCCCGACGTGATCGTGCGTCAGGTGCGCGACGAATGGATCGTCACGATCAATCCGGCCGTGCTGCCGCGCGCCCGCCTGCACGAGCGCTATGCGACGCTGTTCGCGCAGTCGAGCGGCGAGCGCGATTCGCCGCTCGGCCAGCAGTTGCAGGAAGCGCGCTGGCTGATCCGCAACGTGCAGAAGCGTTTCGACACGATCCAGCGCGTGGGCGAATGCATCGTCGCGCGGCAGCGCGATTTCTTCCGCTACGGCGAGATCGCGATGAAGCCGCTGGTGCTGCGCGACATCGCGGAAGAGCTCGACCTGCATGAATCGACCGTCTCGCGCGCGACCGGCAACAAGTACATGGCCACGCCGCACGGCACGTTCGAATTCAAGCATTTCTTCCCGCGCAAGCTGGAAGCAGCCGGCAAGGGCGTGTGTTCGGCGTCGGCCGCGAAGGTGCTGATCCGCGACATGATCGCGGCCGAGCGGCAGACCGATCCGCTGTCCGACGTCGCGCTCGCGGAAAACCTCGCGGGTCGCGGCATCCTTCTTGCGCGCCGCACGGTGACCAAGTATCGCCAGGCGATGAAGATTCCGCCGGCCGACCTGCGGCGCCGCGACGCCGCGTGACGGCCTCACTGTTCCAACCCCGCGCGTGCCGTCTCTCGCGTCGGCTCGCGCGCCAACGAGAGGAGCGCAACCATGCCAGCCAAATCCCAGGCCCAGCAGCGCGCCGCAGGGGCCGCGCTGTCGGCCAAGCGCGGTGACACGAAAATGAAGGACCTCAAGCCGCCGTCGAAATCGATGGCCAAGTCGATGAGCGAGAAAGAGCTCGAGAAAATGGCGTCCACGCCCACGCGCGGCAAACCGAAACACAAGCACGATGCGTGAACGGCGCCGACGTTTAGTGACGACTGCTGTCATCCAGGAGGGTTCCATGCTTCGATACGCCATCATTTTCTTCATCATCGCGATCATTGCCGCCGTGTTCGGTTTCGGCGGCATCGCGGCCGGTGCGGCCGAAATCGCGAAGATCCTGTTCTACATCTTCGTCGTGATCTTCCTGGTCACGTTGCTGCTGGGCGTCGTGCGACGATGACGGTGATGCCCGACCGGTCGCAGCGCGTCGCGGAACTCGAGCATGCGCTCGCGATCAGTTTTCCGTCGCAGTCGACCGTGGTCGTGCATGCGGACGACGCGTCCGGCCGGCTGACGATCAACGTGTCGTGGGTGCGCGTGCCGTCCGACGAGGACGCGCGCCAATGGCGCTGCTCGGTCGACATGCGCTTCGATGCGGACGTGATCGAACGCTACGCGACACTCGACGCGGCCGACCGGCTGCGCGTGCGCACGCAGCTGTGCGATCGCGCGCGGCGCGCGGTGGACGAGCACAAGCCGCGCGTCGAGGATGCCGCGATCGAGTGCAACGTGGCGCTCGACGTGACGGCCGTCGTGTTCGACGCGGCGCTGCGCGCGCCCTGACGTTCCAGCCGGCCCGCGGCCGTTCGCGGCGCGCCGGGCCGGCTTTCCCTGCCGTCCGCACGCGTGCGCCGCGGCGCGTCGCCGTGCGGCAGCGGCTCCCTACCGAATGCCACGAGGACACCTGACGATGACGACTCCCCCATCCGCCGGCAAGACGCCCCCGACGCAACCGACGCAACCACCCGACAGCGCGAAATCGCGCCAGCTCGACGCGAATCGTGCGCGGCCCGACGGCGAGGCGCTGCGCACCAACCAGGGCGTGCGGATCGCCGACAACCAGAACACGCTCCGGGGCGGCGCGCGCGGCCCGTCGCTGCTCGAAGACTTCATCATGCGCGAGAAGATCACGCATTTCGATCACGAGCGCATTCCGGAGCGGGTGGTGCATGCGCGCGGTTCGGCCGCGCACGGCGTGTTTCGCGTATACGAGCCGATGGCCGACTACACGAAGGCCGCGTTCCTGCAGGACCCGGCCGCCGAAACGCCGGTGTACGTGCGCTTCTCGACCGTGCAGGGGCCGCGCGGGTCGGCCGACACCGTGCGCGACGTGCGCGGCTTCGCGGTGAAGTTCTATACCCAGGAAGGCAACTACGATCTCGTCGGCAACAACATGCCGGTGTTCTTCATCCAGGACGCGATCAAGTTTCCCGACTTCGTGCACGCGGTGAAGCCCGAGGCGCCGAACGAGATGCCGACCGGCGCGTCCGCGCACGACACGTTCTGGGATTTCGTGTCGCTGGTGCCGGAAACCACGCACATGGTGCTGTGGCTGATGTCGGACCGCGCGCTGCCGGCGAGCTATCGCGCGATGGACGGCTTCGGCGTCCACACGTTCCGCTTCGTGAACGCGGCCGGCGTCGAGCGGTTCGTGAAATTCCACTGGCGGCCCGTGAGCGGCGCGTATTCGCTGCTGTGGGACGAGGCGCAGCGGATCGCCGGCCACGATCCGGATTTCAACCGGCGCGACCTGTGGACGGCGATCGAGCACGGCGACTATCCGGAGTTCGAACTCGGTGTGCAGATGATCGATCCGGCCGACGCGGACAAATTCGACTTCGACCTGCTGGACCCGACCAAGCTCGTGCCGGAAGAACTCGTGCCGGTGCGGCCGATCGGCCGGATGACGCTGAACCGCAACCCCGACAACTTCTTCGCGGAAACCGAGCAGGTCGCGTTTCACCCGGGCCACGTGGTGCCGGGCATCGATTTCACGAACGATCCGCTGCTGCAGGGCCGGCTGTTCTCGTACACCGATACGCAGCTGAGCCGGCTCGGCGGCCCGAATTTCCACGAGATCCCGATCAACCGGCCGGTGTGCCCGTTCGCGAACAACCAGCGCGACGCGCTGCACCGGCAGACGATCAACGTCGGCCAGGCGTCGTACGAGCCCAATTCCACGAGCGGCGGCTGGCCGCGCGAGACGCCGCCCGCGCCCGCCGGCGGCGGGTTCGAGACCGTGCCCGAGCCGCTCGAAGGCCACAAGGTGCGCGTGCGCAGCGAATCGTTCGCCGACCATTTCTCGCAGGCCGCGCTGTTCTACCAGAGCATGACCGAGATCGAGCAGCGGCATATCCGCGACGCGTACTGCTTCGAGCTCGGCAAGGTGACGCAGCCGCACATTCGCGAACGGGTGGTCAACGAGATCATCGCGCGCTTCGACGCGGGGCTCGCCGCGCAGGTCGCCGAACGGCTCGGGCTGCCCGCGCCGCAGGCGGCCGCGACGCCGGCCGTCCCGCAGCGCTCGCCGGCGCTGAGCCTGATCGGCCGCGCGAAGCCCGGCATCCGCTCGCGCAAGATCGCGCTGATCGCGACGCCCGGCGTGAATCCGGTGCTGGTCGAGCAGGTGCGCGACGCGTTGCAGGCCGCGCACGCGGTGCCGACGATCGTCGCGCCGACGCTCGCGCCGATCGGCGGCATCGTGCCGGAGGCGACGCTGGTCGGCATGCCGTCGGTGATGTTCGATGCGGTGTTCGTGTGCGGCGGCGACGGCGATGGCCGCGATCTCGCGCACAGCGCCGACGCCCGCCATTTCGTGCGGGAAGCGTTCAAGCACCTGAAGCCGATCGCGGCGGTCGGCTCGGGACGGCAACTGCTCAGCGCCGCCCACCTGCCCGACCCGGCCGAAGGCGTGTGCGTCGGCCAGGCCGTCGATCTCGACGCGGTGCTGAACACGCTGTCGGATCACCTCGGCCAGCATCGCGTGTGGGCGCGCGAACAGCAGGCGGAGGAGCTGCCGGCATAGGGCCGGCATCGGGCCGACAGCGGCCGACAAGCGGCCGACAAGCGGCCGACAAGCGGCTTGCGCCGTATGGCGCGCTCGCCCTCGGGCGGGCGCGCATCCGGCAAGGAGGAACATGCATGGCACCGCGGATGATTTGGAAAGGCGCGATCAGCTTCGGGCTCGTGCACGTGCCCGTGCAGTTGTATCCGGCGACGCGCACCGTGAAACCGTCGTTCCGGATGCTCGACAAGCGCTCGATGGACCCGATCGGCTATCGGCAGATCAACAAGCGCACCGGCAAGGAGGTCACGCGCGAGGACATCGTGCGCGGCTACGAATACGAGAAGGAGCGCTACGTCGTGCTCACCGACGACGAGATCCGCGCGGCGAACCCGGAATCGACGCAGACCGTCGACATCCTGACCTTCGTCGACGAGGACGCCGTGTCGTTCCTCTATCTCGACACGCCGTACTACCTGGTGCCGGACCGCAAGGGCGAGAAGGTCTATGCGCTGCTGCGCGACGCGCTGAAGGACAGCGGCAAGATCGGCATCGCGCTGGTGGTGATGCGCGACCGCCAGCATCTGGGCGCGCTGATCCCGGTCGGGCCGATACTCGCCCTCGATACGCTGCGCTGGCAGGAGGAATTGCGGCCGCTCGACGAGCTGTCGGTGCCGGCCGAGGACGCGAAGGGCGCGGGCGTCAGTGCGCGCGAGCTCGGGATGGCGAAGAAGCTGATCGACGACATGTCCGGCAAATGGACCCCCGACGAATATCACGACACGTTCCGCGACGACATCCTCGAACTGGTCGAGCGCAAGGTGCGCGCGGGCAAGATCGAGGAGATCGAGGACCGGCCCGCGCAGACCGGCCGCGCGGCGAGCAACGTGGTCGATCTGACCGAGCTGCTGAAGCGCAGCCTGAAGGGCGGCGCGGGGGCGCGCGCGGCGGACCTGCGTGCAGAGCGTGGCGAAGAGGAGGACGAGGCGTCTTCATCGTCGTCGTCGCGCGGCGGCGCGCGCCGCAAGCCGGCGGCGAAATCCGCATCGAAGGGCGCGGCGACGAAAACCGCGGCGAAGAAGACCGCCGCGAAACGCGGCGCGACGAGCGCCCCTGCGGCAAAGAAGACGGCCGCGCGCCGCAAGCACGCGGCGTGACGCCGATGACGCCGACTCCGATTTCGATTCCGGTTCCGA
>NZ_JACFYV010000286.1:0-7222 GCF_016759955.1 Burkholderia sp. KCJ3K979 | reverse complement strand
AGGGCGGCCGGCCCGAACCATGCCCCCGGCCGGCCGCCCTATGCGGATCGGCCGCGCTTCGCGCCGCCGGCGGCACGCCACGACCGTCGCCCGCCACCACCACGGCCGCACGGCTATATATGGACGGACGGCTACTGGCGCTGGCAGCGCGGCCGCTATATATGGGTGTCCGGTCGCTGGGTCGCGCGGCGCCCCGGGCGCCGCTGGGTGCCCGGCTACTGGCGCCGCCAGGGGTCGGTCTGGATCTACGTCGACGGTTCGTGGCGGTAAGCAGCGGCCCGGCTTCGGCCAATGAAGCGTCCGAGCGGAACGGCGCGCGAGAACCGCCGCCGTCCGCGGCACGGAATCATGCGCTACGGCAGGGGCGCCCGGTCAACCTGTCGTCGGGCCGCCCATTTCGACGACATCCTTCGGATAACGAAGTCACGCGATGGCGATGCGAATGCATCCGGCCATGCTTCGACCCATCGCGCTCATCTGCCGCACATCGTCAGTCAGCGAACCGATGCGCGCGTCGCGCTCAGTGTCCGCCCTCTTCCAGCTCACGCGCCCGACGGCGTGCCGCGCAGATCGCGCGATGATGTTCGTCGGCCCACCGGATCATCGCCTGCATCGGCGTCAGGAACGAACGGCCAAGATCGGTCAACGCATATTCGACACGCGGCGGCACTTCGGCGAACAGCGTGCGACTGACGAAGCCGTCCTGTTCGAGCCGCTTCAGCGTGCGCGACAGCATCTGGTTCGATACATCGCCGATCGCGCGGCCGAGTTCGTTGAAGCGCATCGTTCCGCCCGCCAGCGCCTCGAGCACGAGCAGGCTCCACTGGTCGCCGATGCGGTCGAGCACATCGCGAATCGGGCACGGCTGATCGAGTTCGACGGATTCGTCGGCGGACGGAAGCGGCATGACGGGAGTCTCTTTCACGGGCGATGCACGGTCACCGCGGCGTGACCTGTTCACACCGCGGTGACTTCTTGTGACGGGTTCGCGGCAACTGTACCATTCGATCGGCCCGACAGCCGCCCCGGATTCGCCAGTTCAACGAAGCATGACGATGCCGCGCGCCTCGCCATCCCGGCACCTGCAACCTCACGGTCCGGTCGGCGAAACCTTCGTGCCGATACGACATGCATCCCGCGGCCAAGCCGTCATCGCCCGCGGGTCGTCGCGACTCGCGCAACACCCGATGGCGCTCGCGCATCCGTCCACAATCGTCAACCAAGGAAAACGCTACATGCCTTCGTTCCGCTCCCCCGTTCGCGCCGTTGCCGCGTTCGTCTTGCTGGCCGCATCGACGGCCGCGCTGGCCACCGACCCGGCCGCGCGCGACCTCGCCGCCGAGGAAGCCAACCGCCAGCTCGTGCTGACGTTCTACGACCGCTTCTTCAACCGGCACGAAGCGGTCGAGGCCGCCGCCGTCGTCGCGGACGACTACAAGCAGCACAACCCGCACGTGCCGGACGGCAAGCAGCCGTTCGTGTCGCACTTCGTCGGCGCGTTCCAGAAGAACCCGGCATCGCGCGCGCGCATCGTCCGCAGCGCGGCCGACGGCGACCTCGTCTACCTGCACGTGCATGCGACCGAGCGTCCGGGCGATCGCGGCGAAGCGGTGGTCGACATCTTCCGCGTGAAGGACGGCAAGATCGTCGAACACTGGGACGTGATCCAGCCGGTACCCGAAACGTCAGCGAACCGGAACACGATGTTCTGAAGCACGGCGCCCGCGCATCGGCCGGCCGCCGGGCTGGGCCGACCGACGCGCGAACCGGCCGCCGTCACACGACGCCGAGCGCCAGCACCTGCTCGGTCGTCAGCACGTCGCCGAACGTGTCCGACAGCGCGACCAGCGTCGCACGATGGAGGTCGCGGTGCGGCACCGTGCCGCCGTCCGCGACGTCGAGGTCGCGCGTGGCGCATGCATCGTCGACGACGATCACCGCATAGCCGAGCGGCACCGCATCGCGTGCCGCGCCGGCCACGCACGCATGCGTCATCAGGCCGGTGACGATCAGCGTGTCGATGCCGGCCGCCTTCAGCCGCGCATCGAGGTTCGTCGTCGGGAATACGCTCACCGACGTTTTCTGCACGACTGCGTGCTGCGGCGCCGGCTGCAGGTCCGAGTGAAAGCGGAAGCCGTCGCTGCCGTCGGCGAAGATCGGGCTGTCGGCCGTACCGACGTGCTGGACGTGAAACACCGGAATGCCCGCGCGGTCGGCGAACGCGATCACGCGCCGCGCATTGCCCAGTGCACGGGGCCCGTCCGGAATCGGCAGCCGGCCGCTGAAGTATTCGTTCTGGAAATCGATCACCAGCAGCGCGGTGCGGGCGGCGGCGATCGACGTCGGCGCGCTCGCGCCGGCCAGGGTACGGATGGTCGGATGTTGCATGGCATGCTCTCTTGGTTGGCACATTGAAGGAACGGCACGCCGGGCCTGCCGGCGCCGCCGCACGCAGCCCGGAACCTCTCCGGCCGCGACGCGCCAGTGTCGGGCCGCGCGGCGTGATGCGACAGCGGCGCGCGGGACAACGTCCGACAGGATCGGGCCAACGTGCGTGTGAGCCACCTACGACAACACGGCCGTTCGCGCGCCCGGCCGCGTGCGGCCGTACGCAGCCATCATCGCGAAACTGAGCAGGAAACCCGCGCCGCCGATCAGCAGCAAGCCGGTCTCGCCGAATACGGGCAGCAGGTTCGTCAGCGCGCCCGTCACGACCCACGCGACCGCCATCACCGAGCCCGCGACGCCGAGCGCCCAGCCCTGCCGATCGTCGCTGACGGCATCGGAAAACGCCGTATACATCGTCGTGTACGCCACCATGTCGAAGCAGCCGACGACCATCGCGAGCGCCCACAGCACCGGTTCGTGCGGGAACAGCGCGGACAGGATCTGGCCAAGCCCGGCCACCAGCAGGCCCGTCTTCGCGATATCGATCACGCGCCACACGCGCAGCATCAACCGTACGACGCACAGCAGGCCGAACACGAAGCAGAGGCCGATCACGCCGCTGAACAGTCCGAGCCGCGCGCTCGTATAGCCGAATTTCGCCTGCAACAGCAGCATGATGGTCTGCAGGTAGAGCCCGTAGCCGACCTGCATCAGGAAGAACACCACCGACAGGAACGCGACGTTGCGCTGGCGCGCGGCCTCCACGATGATCCGCAGCGGCAGCAGCGGATCGATACGCGTATCGCCGCGCGGCGCGGCGGAATCGCGATACGACGCCCAGGTCCAGCACGCGCAGATCAGCGACAGCGCGGCGACCAGTATGAACGGCGTGCCGTAGTCGAACAGCGGCGAGATCGTCCGGTCGGACGTGACGCCGCCGAGTACCGGGCCGACGATCACGCCCGCGCTGAACGCGAGCGACATGATGCTCATGTTGTACGCCTTCGTGTCGGGCGTGCTCAGATCGGTGATGGCCGCCTGCGCGATACCCTGGCAACCGGCCATCAGGCCGGTGAGCCCGCGGCCGGCCAGCAGCAGCGCGACGCTGGCATACCACGCGCCGGCCGCCATCATCGCGTAGCCGGCCGCGAGGCCGAGCACGCACAGCAGCAGAACGCGACGGCGGCCGTAGCGATCGGACAGCTCGCCCATCAGCGACGAACCGAAGAACATGCACAACGGGTAGATCCCGTAGCCGAGGCCGAGATAGAAATTGCGCGCGTGCGCGCCGGCGTCGGCCGGCAGGATGCCCGCGTGCGGGTCGCTGAAAATAGCGGACATCATCGGATAGACGAGCCCGAACCCCATCGCATCGAGCGCGATGGCGAGCAGGCAGGGGCCGAGCATTGTGTAGTCGAGCCGGGACATGGCGACCTTCCGGACAGAGTGGATGATCGCCCAAGCGTAATGATCGGGCCGCTGCCGCGGTAGGCCGGCGGCCGCGATGCTAAGCATCGGCTCTCCAGCTAGTCGTGCGTCTGTACAGCCCGGGATGGCGGCCATACGCCATATCGTCAGCGATTCACGGCCACGCCAAAGCGGATCGAGCGGCGCAAATATCGCGCATTCGAGATGCTTACGACGAAGGAGAACGATGTTTCCCGGCCGGCGGGCAGCGGGCGGCAAGCGCCCGCGCCATCCATGCGGCGCGGGCAATGCGATCTCAGTGCGCCGCCTCGGCCACTGGTGCGCGGCAGGCGATCAGGCCTCGTTGCACGGCCGGCCGCGCGGCGATCTCGGCAAGCCAGCGCTCGACGTGCGGGAAGCCGGCAACGTCGAGATCCAGCTCGCCCGCCGTGCGCAGCCACGGAAACGCGGCGATGTCGGCGATCGAATACCGCGACGACGCGAGATACGCCGATTCCGACAAGCGAGCGTTCACGACGCCGTAGAGCCGCAGCGCCTCCTTCCGGTAGCGGTCGATCGCTTCCGCGTTGCCCGTCTTCGATGCATGGAGGAACCACCACAACTGGCCGAGCATCGGCCCGATCCCGCCGATCTGGAAATGCAGCCATTGCTGGACCGCCGTGCGCTCGGCGAGCGTTTCAGGCTGCAGGCAACCCGTCTTCTCGGCGAGATAGCCGAGGATCGCGCCGGATTCGAATACGGCCAGCCCCGCATCGTGGTCGACGATGGCCGGGATCTTGCCGTTCGGATTGATCGCGAGATACGCCGGGCTGCGCTGCTCGCCGGCGGACAGGTTCACCCGCACGCGATCGTGCGCGAGCCCGGCCTCTTCCAGGTAGATCGCGATCTTGTGTCCGTTCGGCGTGTCGGCCGTATAGAACGTGAGGGAATGCGTCGAGGTCATGTCGGTCCTTGTCGTCGGGTTGTCGTTGCAACTACAATCGTTGCAATTGCAATCCTATGCCGGAACCGATGTCGCCGGCGACATGCCAGTACTCGGAGGAGGGACATGCAGACGGCGCGACCCGGGCCGCCCGTGCGGACACCCGATACCCGCCGCGCCGTGGCGGCCTGCCTCGAACGGCTGACGACGCGGCGGCTCGCGCCGCCGGGCGCGGCGGCGTCCCCGCTCGGCGCGCCGTGTGCCGGATACGTTACTTCGCGTCGGCTGCCGCGTCGCGCGCGGCAGCGGTCGCACGGTCAAGCGCGGTGATCATCACCGCCCGGTCCTTGCTGGTGAACTGGTCGAGAAATAGCTCGGCGACCGTCGACTGATACACCTTCCACATCTTTTTGCGCAGCGCCCGCCCCTTGTCGGTGATGCGCGCGAACGCGGCCCGGCCGTCGTCCACCGAACGCGTGCGCGTAACGAGCCCCTCCTGTTCGAGCCGGTCGACGAGCCGCGTCAGGTTGTAGCGCTCGATCGCGAGCACGTCGGCCAGTTCGTGCATGCGGCGCGTGCCGTCGGGGCCGCTTTCGAGCCCCCACAGGGCGTCGTACCACGCGTACGCGGGCAAGCCAGCCGCCGCGAGGCGACGCTCGATCTCGCGAATCATCGTCCGGTGCGCGCGGACGAACGAGAACCACAGATCGGGTTCGGTTGCGTTCATGTCGGGGCGTTCCTCTCGCTTGATTGCAGTTGCAATCAAATTCTACCGCGAGAACGATAGCCCTCTCGTGCGATCGCAATCGTCGCCTTCCCCGCCGCCCGCCGAGCGTGTCGTCGCGCCGCGCCGCTCGCGCTACTGCCCCGACCGAGCGAGCGGACCTGGCGTGCCCCGCTCCGTGCCCGACGGCCAGCCGCCCGCGAGCGCCTTGTACAGCGCGACCGTCGATGCGGCGCTGCGCATCCGCCCGTCGGCCGCCGCATCCTGTGCCTGCAGCAGCGTCCGCTGCGCGTCGAGCACTTCGTAGTAGTCGATCGCACCGGCCAAGAAACGCGCCTGCGCGAGCTGCGCCGCGCGTGCACTATCGTCGGCCGCCCGCACGAGGTGCGCGGTCTCGTCACGCGTGCGGGCGACACGCAGCAGCGCGTTCTCGGTTTCCTCCAGCGCGCCGAGCACGGTCTGCCGATACTGTGCAAGCTGGCCGGCCGCTTCCGCGTCGCTCGCGGCGATCCGCGCACGCACGCGGCCGACGTCAAGGAACGACCAGTCGATGCCGAGCGCGATCAGGTTGGTATCGCTGCCCGCACGGAAAAAACCGTAGCTGCTCGTCGCGCTACCGAGCAGCCCCGACAGCGTGAAGCGCGGGAACAGGTCGGCGGTCGCGACGCCGACGCGCGCGGTCGCCGCATGCAGCCGCGCCTCGGCGGCCGCGACATCGGGACGGCGGCGCAGCAGGTCGCCCGGCGTGCCGGGATCGATGTCGGCCGCGAGCGCCGGCAGCGGCACCGGCGTGCCCGTCGCGGCCGTCTTCGGCAGGTCGAACCGGCCGATCAACGCATCCGGCGTCTGCCCGGTCAGCACCGCCAGCCGATGCTCGTCGACACCGATCGCGGCTTCGTACACGGCGATCCGCGACGTCGTCGATTCGTACTGGGCACGCGCTCGCGCTGCATCCAGTTCGGAGCCTCGCCCCGCGCCGACGCGCGCATTGATCAGCGCGAGCGTCTGCTTCTGGTTGTCGGCGTTCTCGCGAGCGATCCGCAACCGCTCCTGCGAGCCGCGCAGATCGACGTACGTGCTGGCGACCTCCCCCACGATCGCGACGCGCACCGCACGCACGTCGGCCGCGCTGGCCGCCGTTTCCGCACGCTGCGACTCGATCGAGCGGCGCACGCGGCCAAACAGGTCGAGCTCCCACGCGGCATTGATGCCGACATTGGACGTCGGCGTATCGCGCTGGCTGCGCGGCGCGCCGAACGCCTGGTCCTTGCTCATCAGCTGATGGCCGATCTGGCCGCTCGCGGTGATCGTCGGATAGCGGTCGAACGTGGCCTGCGACAGCAGCGCATTCGACGCGTCGTAGCGCGATACGGCGACCTGCAAGTCCTGGTTCGCGGCGAGCGCTGCGTCGATCAACCGTGTCAGCGTCGGATCGCCGAACCCGTGCCAGAAGGCGGCATCGGCGTCGGGCGACGTATCGCTCGGTGTATCGGCCGGCGCTGCGTCACGCTGCGTGGCCGGACGAGCATCGCGCGCGAACCGCGCGGCCGTGGCGGTATCGGGCCGTTTGAAATCCGGGCCGACCGCACATGCGGCGAGCGTCACCGACATCGCGAGCGCGGAAAGACGGAAAGCGGCGCTCATCGGTTTTCTCCTTCGAGGGTGCCGTGCTGTTCGCTCCAGACGGCCGGCGTGCCGCCCGCGAGCTTGCGGATCGCCACATAGAACACGGGCGTCAGGAACAGCCCGAACAGCGTGAC
>NZ_JACFYV010000285.1:0-7233 GCF_016759955.1 Burkholderia sp. KCJ3K979 | reverse complement strand
TCGTAAGATCGGGCGTGGGCGGGTTGCTTTTATTGGCCAACGGTCCCGTTCCTCTGGCGTCTGCTCCGTGACACATGGCGCATCTCGCCAGGAAGATCTTTTTTCCGTTATCACTATCCGCAAGGGCCTCGGATGTTTGAAAAAACAATGAAATCCCTAGCGAGGCGATGAGCAATATTTTCATTTTTGTTGATTTTTTGTATAAGCCTTCGAGTGTCTCTCAGGGCCGATTGTTGTCGGATGACGCGTTCTCCATTGAGTATGCCGATATTAACCTGCCGCCGTTGTGCCGGGTGAGATGCGTCTAACTTCGCCACCTCAAAAAATCGACCTTCCCGTATAAGCCGTCAACCACTCCAGCGCCAGCGTCCCTGCGCTACGAATATATAACTCGCATGCGATTCCATCGGTATCGATTGATGGGCGAGTGCCGTGCTGCCTTCGACGACCGGGTTCGGCCACTTGCGGTCGGTAAGGCACGTCGGGGGTGGGCTGCCTAAGCAGTCGAAAATTTACACCGATGAGTTTACTTTTTGCCAGAAAAACTACACTATGCGGTGTACTTCACCAAAATCATCCCTGCGGGTCCACCCGGACCGGCCGACACCAGACCCATTTCTCAGCTGCACGTGCGTTGTCGGCTGAAGCTGAATGCCTGCCAGCTGTCCGCGTCCGAGCCCGGCTTTATCGAATGAAATCATAGGAGAAACGCGAATGTACAAACCTCTTGATCAGCGGGGGCGCCGTATTGTCATTACAGGAGCCAATAGCGGCACCGGCAAGGAGGCGACCAGGCGATTGGTGGCGGCTGGTGCCGACGTCATCATGGCGGTACGCAGCGAGTCGAAAGGCGATGCCGCCCGCCGGGATATACGCAAGGAGTTTCCAGGGGCATCGATTGAGGTCCGCACGTTGGATCTCTCCAGCCTCGCGAGTGTGAGGAATTTTGGTCGCCAGTTGCTCGAGGAGGGACGCCCTCTCGACGTGCTCGTCAACAACGCAGGGATCATGATGCCGCCGACGCGTGTACTGAGCTCGGACGGATTCGAGCTACAGTTTGCGACCAATTTCCTGGGTCACTTCGCACTGACCAATCTGCTGTTGCCGCTTCTGCTTGAAGCGAAGTCTCCTCGCGTCGCCACGATGACAAGCAGCGCCGCAATTGGCGCCACAATCAATTTCGACGACCTTCAAGGCGAAAGATCGTACAAGCCCATGACGGCGTATGCGCAGTCCAAGCTGGCCTGCCTGCTGTTGGCGAATCGATTGGCGGAAATTGCGCGCGAGCGTGGCTGGCCCCTGCTCAGTACGAGTGCCCATCCAGGCCATACGCGCACCAATCTTCAGACGAGCGGTCCGAATATGGGTACTGATTCAACCCGCAAGAGGCTATCGTTCCGACTTGTACCGTCCATGGACGTGGAATGGGCCACGGACTCGCTCTTGCGCGCGGCAGTCGATCCCACAGCGACTCAGAGCGCATTCTACGGCCCACGTTTTCTGCTCGTCGGGAACTCGCACGTTGCCAAACAGCCCCGCTCCGCCAAGAGCGCGGATTCGATTCGCCTGTGGCAAGTAGCTGAAGCATTGACGGCGACGCGTCCACCGCAGGTGGGATGAGCGCGCGCTGCGCTGCCAGCCGATCCTCGCAGTGAATTCTGTGCGACCTGGCGGTCGCTCGCGAAAGAGGGGGCGTGATTGTGGGCGATTGGATCAATCCGCGGCTACGCCATCGACTGGCCGAGATGGGTCGATTGCTGGCGATGGCCGAATTTCCCATTGAGCGCTCTGGCGCGCGCCGACAGGAATCTGCCGCCGTCGCGCCAGATGAGGCACGCTCGACTTCGACGCTTCAAAAAATCGACCGCCCCGTATAAGTCGTCAACCACTCCAGCGCCAATGTCCCCGCCAGTGAGTTCCCGTTCGCATCCAGCCCTGGCGCCCACACGCACACCGCCATCTCCCCCGGCAGCACCGCAACGATCCCGCCGCCGACGCCGCTCTTCGCCGGCAACCCGACGCGATACACGAAATCGCCCGCCGCATCGTACGTCCCGCAGGTCAACATCAGCGCCGACAGCCGCTTCGCCGAACTCGAATCGACGACCCGTTCGCCGGTCGCCGGCGCGACACCGCCGTTCGCAAGAAACAGCGCGGCGGTGGCAAGCTCGACGCAGTTCATCTCGATCGCACATTGGCGGCAATACGCATCGATCACCGTATCGGGCGGCATCTGCATGTTGCCGAAGCTCGCCATAAAATGCGCCATCGCGCGGTTGCGTTCCGCGTGCTGCAACTCCGACAACGCGACGCGCGAGTCGTAGTCGATATCGTTCGAGCCGATCAGCCGCCGCACGAACTCGACGAGCGCCGTCTCGGCCTTCACGAAGCGGCGGCACAGCACGTCGGTGACCACCAGCGCGCCCGCATTGATGAACGGATTGCGCGGCTTGCCGCGCTCGCTTTCGAGTTGGACCAGCGAGTTGAACGCGGTGCCGGACGGTTCGCGGCCGACCCGTTCCCACAGTTCGTCGCCCAGCAGCTGGAACGCGAGCGTGCACGCGAACAGCTTCGAGATGCTCTGGATCGAGAAGCGCTCGTACGCATCGCCGACCGTGTAGACGTTTCCGTCGAGCGTCACGACGGCCATTCCGAACTTGTCGGCGGGCACTTTCGCGAGCTCGGGAATATAGTCGGCTACCCGTCCCTGGCCGATCCAGGGGGCGAGTTCGGTGTGGATGCGTTCAAGAATCGATTGGTAATTCATCACGTCGGGCAGGGTAGAGGCACGGCCGGATTCCGGCGAGCCCGTATGGAACCGTCCCGGCGCCGATTCGTCAAGCGCGGCCGGAATCGCGCCCTTATTTTCAAGACCGGCAAACAGGCAGGCGGCGGGCGCAGTATCATGCGGTACGTTTCGGCCGAGGGCCGGCGTCCGGCACCGGCCGGCGCCGCCGCGGCTTTCCCGATGATCCGACCGCTACCCATGTCTTTTCGCATCCTGCTCGTCGAAGACGACACCCGCCTGTCCACGCTGATCGCCGGCTACCTGCGCAAGAACGACTATGAAGTCGACACCGTGCTGCATGGTGACGCCGCGGTGCCGGCGATCCTGTCCATTCGTCCCGATCTCGTGATCCTCGACGTGAACCTGCCGGGCAAGGACGGCTTCGAAATCTGCCGCGAGGCGCGCAAGCAGTACGACGGCGTGATCATCATGGTGACGGCGCGCGACGAACCGTTCGACGAGCTGCTCGGCCTCGAATTCGGCGCGGACGACTACGTGCACAAGCCGGTCGAGCCGCGCATCCTGCTCGCGCGGATCAAGGCGCAACTGCGTCGCGCGCCGGCGCGCGCGGCCGAGAGCACCGCGCCGCAGCCGGAGCGCTACGCGTTCGGCAAGTTCTCGATCGACCGCACCGACCGCACCGTCGTGCTGCCCGACGGCAGCACGCCCGATCTGACGTCGGCCGAATTCGACCTGCTGTGGGCGCTGGTGTGTCATGCGGGCGAAGTCGTCAGCCGCGACGATCTGATGCTGCAGCTGCGCGGCGTCGAATTCGACGGCCTCGACCGCACGATCGACGGGCGCATCTCGAAGCTGCGCCGCAAGCTGCGCGACGACGCGAGCAACCCGCAGCGGATCAAGACGATCCGCAGCAAGGGTTATCAATTCAGCAAGCACGCGTGGGAATGACGCCGCGCTCGCGCGACGCCGTCACGTTCCGCGCGGGCATTCCGCCCGCCGGCCGGGAGCCGCGATGATTCGACGAACCCGTTCGCACCCCGATGCACCGCCGCTGCCCACGCTGCGCTACGTCAAATGGCGCTGGCTGCATTTCCGGCGCGCGTGGACCGACACGCGCGCCGACCGCATTCCGAGCTGGTCGCGCCTGTACCTGCGCACCTACCTGCATCTGCTCGGCCTCGTGTTGCTGACCGCGCTGGTGCCCGCGCTCGCGCTGTGCGTCGAATTGTCGCCGCAGGTCGTGTGGCATGCGTTCGACTCGCTGCCGGGCGACATCTGGATCGTGCTCGCGTTCGTGTTCACCGCGCCCGCGCTCGCCGCGTACCGGTGGATGCGGCCGGTCTGGTCGGATCTCGTGATGGTGCGCGAGCGCGCGATCGACTTCACCGGCGGGCGCTTCAACACGCGCGCGCGCGAATCGCACAGCGTGATCATCGGCCCGCTGGCGCGCACGCTGAATGCGCTCGCGATGCGCATGGAGCGGCTGATCGCCGCGCAGCGCGATCTGACGAACGGAATCTCGCACGAGTTGCGCACGCCGCTCGCGCGCGTGCGCTTCGCGCTCGAAATGCTGTGCGAACCGGGTTCGGCGGCCGAATACCAGGGCGCGCTCGAGAGCATCGCGCAGGACGTGACCGAGCTCGAGGAGCTGATCGACATGAGCCTCACGTATGCCCGGCTCGAATACAGCTCGCTGCAGTCGAACCTCGAGATGACGGCGCCCGTCGCGTGGTTCGAGCACCAGGTGAACGACGCGCAACTGCTGTACCCGGACCGGGCGATCGAGTCGCGCATCGAGATCGGAGCGGATTTGCGCGTGAAGATGGACCGTCGGCTGATGTCGTATGCGATGCGCAACCTGTTGCGCAACGCGAGCAAGTACGCGAAATCGCGGATCGTCGTCGGAATCTCGCTCGTGCACGGCAACATCGGCATCTTCGTCGAGGACGACGGCCCCGGCGTGCCCGAGAGCGAGCGCGAACGGATCTTCGACGCGTTCGTGCGCCTCGACCGTCGCACCGGCGGCTACGGGCTCGGCCTGTCGATCACGCGACAGGTGCTCCACGCGCACAACGGCCGGATCGCGGTCGTCGATCCGGTCGAACTCGGCGGCGCGCGATTCGAGATCAGCTGGCCGGTCTAGCACGACGTCGCGCGAGGCCCGACCCGCGGCCCGCCGTGAAGTCGACAGCTGCCGCCGGGACGGCGCCACGGATGCCGCCGCAGCGGCATCCGCGCATGCTCAATAAGTACGGCCGAGCTGCAGGTAGAAGTTGCGTCGGCCGCTGGGGGCGAGCGCCACGCCGATGTAGACGGGCCCGAATGCGGTCGACAGGCTCGTGAAGAACGTGTAGCTCTGCTTGAGCGCGCCGCCGCCGATCTTCTGGCCGCTCGACCAGACGTTGCCGACTTCCGCGCTGGCGCCCACCGACAGCGCCTTGACCGGCGACGCGTTGAACGTCATCAACTGGTTCATGTACGTGATCTGCCCGTACGCGAGCTCGTTGCCGTTCAACTGGTCGGCCGCATAGGCGGACAGATGCTGGAAGCCGCCCAGCGTGAAGTTGAACGCATTGATCAGGTTGGTGCCGCCGATGCTCTTGCCGCCTTCGATCGTCGCGCTGACGCTGTGCCGGCCGAACTGCTGCGCGATCATCGCCTTGCCGTAGATCTCGGTGTAAGGCGCGTTGCTGATCCCGTCGGCGAAATCCTGCGCCGAGCCGCCGTTGCGCGACACCAGCGAGCGTTCGACCCGCAGTTCGCCGAAATAACCCTTGCGCGGGAACATCGGATCGTCGAGCTGATCGATGACGAGCCGCGCCCGCGCGATCAACGCCTGCGACGTGAAGCTCGGCCACAGCAGCGCCTGGCCGCTGCCGTCGTCGAACGGCAGGTTGTAGGTCGGCGAGCCGTGCCCGGTCACGTAGCCGAGACCGATGCGGAAATCGCCGAGCCGCGCGATCGGCAGGCCGAGGTCGATCCCGGCGCGCGCCGTCTGCATCAGGTACTGCGTGATCTTCACGTCGCCGGAGTCGTCGTACAGGTTCGCGTAGCGACGCTGATATTCCGCGTACGGCGACAGGTAGACGCCGTACGCGGTCGACAGCGGCTGGCGCAATTCGACGCGCGCCGACTGCAGGTCGCTGCCGATCGTCGTGTCCGCGCGGAATTCGAGCCCCGATTCCGTGAGCCACGGCCGCCGGTAGCCGACGTGCAGGCGGAAGCCGCCTTCATCGGTCGAACTGCTCGACATGCCGAGCCCGAAAAGCAGGAAGTTGGGCCCCCAGTACTTCTCGCGCGCGTCGATTTCGAGCACGTTGTCGTCGCCGCGGCTGACGATCTGCTGCGTGACGCTCTCGAAGTTGCCGCCCGTCGTGAGGCCGAGCAGATCCTGGCTGACGGTCTTCGGATCGTAGATGTCGCCCGGTTTCACGTGCAGCGCGTTGCTGACGACGCGCTTCGGTACGCCGCCGCTGGTCTTGATGTCGATGCGCGTGATCCGGATCGGCGGCGGCAGCGGCTGCGCATGTGAGGACCGGTAGGCCGCGTACTGTTCCGGCGTGAGCGCGAAACGCCGCAGCTTCGGCAGCGCGGCGGTCGCGGCGGCCGCGCCGGCGGCGATCGCCTGCTTCGCGTTCTGGAAATCGGTGAACGCGAGCGAGCCGAGGTCCGGCGTGAGCAGCACGTCCCGCGCGTCGAGCTGCTTGCGCTGCGCGGTCACGTTCTGGCGGATCAGGATGCCGACCATCTGCTGCATCACGTCCGCCGGCGACGCGAGCGCGTCGAGCGGGCGCAGTTGCGAGCCGATGTCGACGGCGATCACGACGTTCGCGCCCATCTGCCGCGCGGTGTCGACGGGCAGATTGCTGACGAGGCCGCCGTCCACGAGCGCGCGCCCGTTGATCTCGGCCGGCGCGAACAGGCCCGGCATCGCCATGCTCGCGCGAATCGCGAGCGGCAGCGAGCCGTGGTCGAGCACGACCATCTGGCCGGTCTGCAGGTCGGTCGCGACCGCGCGGTACGGGATCGGCAACTGGTCGAACGGCTGGTTGGTCGGCACGGCGGCCGTCCAGTTCGCGAGCAGCGCCTGCAGCCGGTTGCCCTGGACGAGGCCGACCGGCGCCTTGACGCCCTTCTTGCCGAAGCCGAGCGTCAGCCCGTTGATGTACAGGCGTTCGTCCTCGCGGCTGGTTTGCGGCAGGTCCGCGCGGTCCGTCACGTCGAACGCGATATCCGCCAGGTTGACCTCGGACAGCCGCTTCTGCATCTCGTCGGCCGCCATCCCGCTCGCATACAGGCCGCCGACCACGGCGCCCATGCTGGTGCCCGCGATGCAGTCGATCGGAATCCGGTTGTCCTCCAGGACTTTCAGGACCCCGAGATGTGCATAGCCGCGCGCACCGCCGCCGGACAGCACGAGGCCGATCGACGGGCGGCCGGCCGGGCCGCCGTCGGCGGTGCAGGTGTGCGCGGACGCAGCGGGT
>NZ_JACFYV010000284.1:0-7350 GCF_016759955.1 Burkholderia sp. KCJ3K979 | reverse complement strand
GTGCAGGTACGCGAGCGTGTCGTGCATCCAGCCCATGTTCCACTTGAAGTCGAAGCCGAGCCCGCCGTCGGCGGTCGGCGCGGTGACGCCCGGCCACGCGGTCGATTCCTCCGCGACGGTGACGACGCCGGCCGGCGCGGTGTCACCGTGCAGCGTGTCGTTCAGCCGGCGCAGGAACGCGACCGATTCGAGGTTTTCGCGGCCGCCGTACACGTTCGGCACCCATTCGCCTTCCTTGCGCGAATAGTCGCGATACAGCATCGACGCGACCGCGTCGACGCGGATGCCGTCGACGTGATAGCGGCGCGCCCACGCGAGCGCCGACGCGACGAGAAACGCACTGACCTCGGTGCGCCCGACGTTGAACACGCAGGTGTTCCAGTCGGGGTGCATCCCCTCGCGCGGATCGGCATGCTCGTACAGCGCGCTGCCGTCGAATTGCGCGAGCCCGTGCGCGTCGTTCGGAAAATGCGCGGGCACCCAGTCGACGAGCACGCCGATGCCGGCCGCGTGCGCGCGATCGACGAAGCGCGCGAAGCCGTCGACCGGCCCGAAGCGCGCGGACGGCGCGAACTGCGCGAGCGGCTGGTAGCCCCACGAGCCGCCGAACGGGTATTCGGCGATCGGCATGAATTCGACGTGCGTGAAGCCCATCCCCTTCACGTACGGAATCAGCCGCTCGGCGAGTTCGTCCCACGTCGCGCTGCGGTCCATCTGTTCGGGGATGCGCTGCCACGACTCCGGATGGACCTCGTAGATCGACCACGGCACGCGATAGCGGTCGTCGTGGCGCGGCCGCGCGTGCATCCAGCCGTCGTCGTGCCAGGCGAACGCGTGGAGCGCCGCGACGTCGGCGACCACCGATGCCGTGCGCGGCGGCGCCTCGGTCGCCCGTGCGCACGGATCGGCCTTGTGCGGCAGCACGCGCCCGTCGGCCGCGACCAGCTCGTACTTGTAGCGCTCGCCCGGGCCGATGCCCGGCACGAACAGCTCCCACACGCCCGACGGCCGCCGCAGCCGCATCGGATGGCGGCGGCCGTCCCATGCGTTGAAATCGCCGACCACCGACACCCGCTGCGCGCTCGGCGCCCACACCGCGAACCGCACGCCGTCGGTATCGTCGATGCGCACCGGTGTCGCGCCGAGGCAGTCGAGCACGGCTTCGGGATCGCCGGCCGAAAAACGCGCAAGCGCCGCTTCGTCGAGCAGCGTGCCGAACGCGTACGCATCGTCGGTCACCTGGTGCGCATCCGGCCAGTCGATCGAGAGCAGATAGTGCGGCGCGCCGCCATCGTGTGCGATCGTCCCCGCGAAGCAGCCGGCGCGATCGACGCAGGCGAGCGTGCCGAGTTCGGCGCCGTCCGGCGACAGCGCGCGCACGCGCTCGGCGCCGGGCAGCAGCGCCCGCACGACGATCTGGTCATCGTGTCGGTGCGGGCCGAGGCACGCGAACGGGTCGGGATGGCGGCCGGCGAGCAGCGCATCGATATCGGCGCGGTCGAACAGCGTATCGGTCATGGGTTTCCTCCGTCGTCGGGCAGCGCGCCGTCGCCGAGCAGCCGGTCGACCAGCGCCGCGAGCCCGCCGACCGGCACGCTCAGCCAGTCGGGCCGGTTCGCGGCTTCGTAGCACAGCTCGTACGACGCCTTGTCGATCAGGAACAGCGCGAGCAGGCGGTCCGCATAGTGCGGATCGACGAAGCGCGCGGGCGCGAGGTCGGCCGCCGCGCGATAGCATTCGACGAAGCGGTCGGCGGCGGCCTGCCCGAAGCGGTCGAACAGCGCGCGCTTGCGGCCGGCCGCTTGCGGCGGCGCCTTCTCGATCGCGAACTGTGCGGTCGCGCTGACATAGGACAGCGAGCGCAGCAGGCCGGCCACGTCGCGCAGCGGATGCGATTTCGCGCGCCGCCGCTCGAGCGGGCGCGCCGGTTCGCCTTCGAAGTCGATCAGCAGCGCGTCGCCCTGCACGTCGAGCACCTGGCCCAGATGAAAATCGCCGTGAATCCGCGTGCATTGCGCATCGAGCGTGCGCGGCACGAGCTCGCCGAGCGCCTCGACGGCCGCGTCGCGCGATGCGAGCAGCGCGTCGGCCGACGCGCGGGTAGGCGCATCGAGCGCGTCGAGCCGCGTGCGCAGCACGTCGAGCGCGCGTTCGAACGACGCGATCGCGTCCACGCACCAGCCGTCGACGTGCTCGGGCGTCGCGCGCTCCGGCGCGAACGCGGGATCGTCGGACGGCTGCGCGAGCGCGACGTGCAACTGGCCGAGCCGCGTGCCGATGATGCCGGCGAACGCCGCGTAGCCGAGCAGCGCGTCGGGTTCCTCGTCCGTTTCGGCCGTCTCGCCTTCGTCTGCGGCCGGCAGCGCCAGCTCGTCGATCGCGCGGCGCAGGAAGTCGAACGAGCGCGTCCATGCGTCGCCCTGGTTGTCGACGTAGCGCTGCAGGATCGCGACCGTATGCGGCGTGCCGTCCGGGTCGACGTGCACGACTTCGCCGGCCAGCGTCGCGGTGTTCGCATAGCCGATGCGCGTCAGGTGCCGGCTCATTTCCGCTTCCGGATGAATGCCGTGCGCGACCTTGCGCACCAGCTTCAGCACGATCGCGTCGCCGATCACGAGCGAACTGTTGCTCTGCTCGGCCGCGAGCCAGCGCACTTCCGCGTCGTCGCCCGGATCGAGCCCGGCGAGCGCGTCTTCCGGGAGAAAGGTGAGCCGGCCGCCGTCGGACGTGGGCACCGTCGCGCCGTCGCGCAGCTTGCGCAGCATCCCGCGCGCGAACGCCGGCAGCGCGAACGCATCGGTCAGGTAGCCGACCGTATGGCCGCGCCGCACGCGCGCCAGCGCCAGTTGCGCGAACAGCGGATGGGACGTCTCGCCGCCCCACGCGGTCGCGAGCGGCACCACGTAGCGCTCGACGCCCCCGTCGCTCGCGGACACCCACGCCTCCGCATACTGGAACGGCTCGTCCGGAATCGGCGTGACGACGTTCAGCCACGCGTCGCCGATCTTGCGATCCTTCGATGCGAACCAGCGCCGCCGCGCGAGCCACGACGCGAGCGCGTCGTGCGCCAGCGCGTGCAGTTGCGAGACGTCCGGCCGCGTATCGCCGCGCCGCATCACGAGCGTCACGTATTCGGGCAGCGGCTCCGCATGCGGCTGCCGCCACGACGGCTCGCGGCCATGCTCGGCGAGCACGAACCACAGGAACCCGTACGGCGGGAAGGTGAGGAGATACGGGAGCTGGCCGATCGGCGGAAACGGCGAATCGGACGTCATCTCGATCGGCACGCGGCCCGCGAATTCGGACAGGTCGAGTTCGACCGCCTGCGACGCGCGCGACAGGTTCGCGACGCACAGCACCGGCTCGTGGCCGTCCAGCTCGCGCAGGTACGCGAGCACCTTGCGGTTCTCCGGGCGCAGGAAGCGGATCGTGCCGCGCCCGAACGCCTGCGACGCGCGGCGCGTCGCGAGGATGCGCCGCGTCCAGTTCAGCAGCGAATGCGGGTCGCGCGTCTGCGCCTCGACGTTGATCGCGTCATAGCCGTACAGCGAGCCCATCACCGGCGGCAGCACCAGCAGTTCGGGGTCGGCGCGCGAGAAGCCGCCGTTGCGGTCCGACGACCACTGCATCGGCGTGCGCACGCCGTCGCGGTCGCCGAGGTGGATGTTGTCGCCCATCCCGAGTTCGTCGCCGTAGTAGATCACCGGCGTGCCGGGCATCGACAGCAGCAGCGAATTGATCAGCTCGATGCGGCGGCGGTCGCGCTCCATCAGCGGCGCGAGCCGGCGCCGGATGCCGAGGTTCAGCCGCGCGCGGCGGTCGCTCGCGTAGGTCTGCCACAGCAGGTCGCGCTCCGAATCGGTGACCATCTCGAGCGTCAGCTCGTCGTGGTTGCGCAGGAACACGGCCCACTGGTTGCTCGGCGCGAGCGCCGGCGTCTGCCGCATGATGTCGAGGATCGGGAAGCGATCCTCGCTCGCGATCGACATGTAGATGCGCGGCATCAGCGGGAAGTGGAACGCCATGTGGCATTCGTCCTCGTTGCCGAAGTATTCCTGCACGTCTTCCGGCCACTGGTTCGCTTCCGCGAGCAGCATCCGGTTCGGGTATTCGGCGTCGATCGTCGCGCGAATCCGCTTCAGGATCGCATGCGTCTCGGGCAGGTTCTCGTTGTTGGTACCTTCGCGCTCGACGAGATACGGCACCGCGTCGAGCCGCAGCCCGTCGATGCCGAGGTCGAGCCAGAAGCGCATCACCTGGATCACTTCGCGCACGACGGCCGGGTTGTCGAAGTTCAGGTCCGGCTGGTGCGAGTAGAAGCGGTGCCAGTAGTACTGGCCGGCCACCGGGTCGTGGGTCCAGTTCGACGTTTCGGTATCCAGAAAGATGATCCGCGTGCCCGCGTATTTCGTGTCGGTGTCGGACCACACGTAGTAGTCGCGATGCGTGGAGCCCGGCTTCGCGCGGCGGGCGCGCTGGAACCACGGATGCTGGTCCGACGTGTGGTTGATCACGAGCTCCGCGATCACGCGGATGCCGCGCGCATGCGCTTCGCGGATGAAGCGCCGCACGTCGGCCAGCGTGCCGTAGTCGGGATGCACGTCGCGGTAGTCGGCGATGTCGTAGCCGTCGTCGCGGCGCGGCGACGGATAGAACGGCAGCAGCCAGATCGTGTCGACGCCGAGTTCGGCGATGTAGTCGAGCTTCGCGATCAGGCCGGGGAAATCGCCGATGCCGTCGTTGTTCGAGTCGTAGAACGACTTCACGTGCACCTGGTAGATGATCGCGTCCTTGTACCACAGCGGATCGTCCGCACAGAGCGCGGGTTCGCGGCGGCGCGCGCGGCGCCGGCGCGGCGTGCCGGCCGGCGCGAGCGACGGGAATTGCGCGCGGCGCACGTCGTCGAGGGAATCTTCGCGTTTCATCATGCATGCGCTCCCGAAGGGCGGCGGGCGGGGTCCGGTTCGGGTGCCGCCGCCCGCGCGGCGCCCGGAGACGGCGCGAGCCGCCAGATTGCGTACGGCCGCACGTGCGGATCGAGCGACACGTACTGGCGATGGCCGCGCCAGGTCTCCGCGTGCGCGGCGTCCTGTTCGAGCGCATCGAGCGGTTCGCCGTCGGCCAGCCCGAGGCCGCGCCACAGCGCCGCATCGAGCGTGAAGTTCGCGGCCTGCGGATGCCACGGGTCGAGACTGATCGCGACGATCACCACGCTGTCGAACGCAGGTGTGGCCTTCATGAACACGAGCACCGAATCGTTGTCCGCATCGACGAACGTGAGCCCGAGATGCGTCTGCAGCGCCGCGTGATCGCGCCGCGCGCGGTTCAGCCGCGCGACTTCCGTGCCGATGTGCGCGGCCTTGCTCCAGTCGCGCGCGCGCAGCTCGTATTTCTCGGCATCCGCGTATTCCTCGCTGTCCGGCAGGGGCGCCGATTCGCCGAGCTCGAAGCCCGAGTACAGGCCCCACGAGCCGGCCAGCGTCGCCGCGAGCGCCGCGCGGATCACGAACTGCGAACGCGGCGCGTTCTGCAGGTGGCGCGGATTGATGTCGGGCGTGTTGACGAAGAAGTTCGGCCGGAAGAATTCGCGTGGCGGGCCGGCGGTCAGCTCGGTCAGGTAGTCGATGAAGTCGCGCTTCGACTCGCGCCACGTGAAGTACGTGTACGACTGCGAGAAGCCGACTTTCGCGAGGCGGTACATCATCCCCGGCCGCGTGAACGCCTCGGACAGGAACACGACGTCCGGATGCCGGCCGCGCACGTCGGCGATCATCCATGCCCAGAACGGCAGCGGCTTCGTGTGCGGATTGTCGACACGGAAGATCCGCACGCCCGCGTCGACCCAGAACAGCACCGCGTCGCGCAGCGCGAGCCACAGGTCGGGCAGCGCGTCCGGCGCGTAGAAATCGGGGTTCACGATGTCCTGGTAGCGCTTCGGCGGATTCTCCGCGAAACGCAGCGAGCCGTCGGGCCGCCACGCGAACCAGCCCGGATGCGCGGCGAGCCACGGATGGTCGGGCGAGCACTGGATCGCGAAATCGAGCGCGATCTCGAGCCCGTGCCCGCGCGCGGCGTCGACCAGCGCGCGGAACGACTCGAGCGTGCCGAGCTGCGGATGCACGGCCGTATGGCCGCCGTCGGGCGAGCCGATCGCGTACGGGCTGCCGACGTCGTCGGGGCCGGCGGTCAGGCTGTTGTTGCGGCCCTTGCGCGCGGACGTGCCGATCGGGTGGATCGGCGGGAAATACAGCACGTCGAAACCCATGTCGCGGATGCGCGGCAAATGCGCGATCACGTCGTCGAACGTGCCGTGCCGGTGCGGATCGTCGCTCGCCGAGCGCGGAAACATCTCGTACCAGCTCGAGAAGCGCGCCTGGCGGCGTTCGACGTCGACCGGGTAGGTCGTCGCGTCGTGCGTGACGAACGGGCGGTAGCGCAGCGCCGCGAAGGCGTCGGCGAGCGCGGGCCCGCCGATCGACGCGAGGCGGTCGTCGGGCGACGCGTCCTTGAGTTCGGCGGCGAGCCGTTCCATCTGCTTGACCGCGCGCGGATCGACGGGATCGGCGAGCTTCAGCGCGGTGGCGAGCAGCAGTTGCGCTTCGCGCACCTCCAGCGTCACGTCCTGGCCGGCCGCGCGCTTCTTCGCGATATCGGTGACGAGCGACGCCCAGTCGTCGCGCCACGCGACCACGCGGAATTCATGGCGGCCGAGCCGGTCGAGCGTGACGCGTGCGTGCCAGCGGTCGTTCGGCTCGGCTTCGAACGGCACTTCGCGCCAGGTGTCGTCGTCGTCGGCGCGCCACTGGAGCACGGCCGCGAGATGCGCGTGCCCGTCCGTGAAGATCGACGCGCTGACGACGAGCGGCTCGCCGATCACGCGCTTGATCGCGAAGCGGCCGTCGTCGACCGACGGCTCGACGCGCTCGATCGCGATCCGGTCGGCCACGAGCGCGGCCGACAGCGCGGTGCGTTCGCGCGCGGCGTCGGCGGGCGTCGTGACGGGCGGCGCCCGCCATGCATGCAGCAGCGCATACGCGCCGGGGGCGAGCGTGAACGGCTCGAGCGCGGCCGGCGGATGCGTGTGCGCGCCGTCCTGCGTGACGACGCGTGTGAAGCCGCCCGGCACGCCGGGCAGGATCGTCGCGGGATCGACCGTCGCCGGCGCGTCGAGATCGGGATTCAATGCGATCAGCAACGCCGCGTCGTCATGTTCGAGCAGCGGCCCGGTGCCGCGCAGCAGCGCGGTCGCGCTCGCGCCCGGCGCGCTCAGTTGCACGATTTCGCCGCGCGCCGCCGCGACGGGCGTGGCGCGGCGCCACGCGTTCGCATCGGCGAGCGCGGCCGCGCTGT
>NZ_JACFYV010000283.1:0-7471 GCF_016759955.1 Burkholderia sp. KCJ3K979 | reverse complement strand
CGGCACGCTCACGCAGGAAACGCTGCTGCCGACCAACAAGCTGAACCAGTGCGCATTCCGCCTGAACGGCGCGAGCCTCGACGCGTCGCGTCCGGCACGCATCTTCGTCGGCTTCGGCGTTGCCGGCGGCACGATTCCCGGCAAGGAGATCCAGTTCGACGGCGTGCTCGGTCAGGCCGCGGTGCCCGACACGAAATTCCCGTACTACCCGTTCATCGGCTTCTCGTCGATCGAAACCGACATCACGAAGGTCGCGGGCACGTACAGTCACATCGGCTTCGGCGAAGTACCGTCGCAGAAATTCGGGCCGGCATCGATCGACGCGAAGGTGACGATCAACGCGGACGGCACCTGGACCAAGTGCGACACGACCGGCCAGTTCGCCGGCGGCGCGTGCGCGCAGCAGGGCACGAATTTCGTGCAGTCGGCCGACGGCAGCGGCGCGTTCCAGTCGAACAACTACGCGAGCCAGTTGAAGCCGACGCTGTCGGCCACGCCGCAGGGCAAGGGCTTCATGATCGTCGGCAAGCTGCGTAACCAGCTCGTGCCGATCCTCGTGCGCACGGGGGTCGCGAATCCGAACCCGACGCCGGACAGCAACGGCGTGCCGGGCCTGACCGCCGACGACGAATCGAGCATCTCGATCCTCGCGCCGCAGACGGCCGTCGCGGCCGGCTCGCAGAACGGCGAGTACATCGGCGTCGACAGCCAGTTCGATTACCGGACCACCGCGCTGATCGACAAGCAGGCCACGCTGCTCGATCCGTTCCAGCCGTCGCAGGCGTCGCTCGCGACCGCGCTCGACCTCGACTACACGCAGAAGGTGCCGGGCACGGTCACGACGATCCACACGGGTTCGGGCAGCACGTCGCCGACCGGCAAGTTCATCTTCTCGGGGGGCGTGTTCGGTTTCCTCGACAACGCCGGATCGACGCCGTATTTCACGATCGGCGCATTCGTCCAGTAAGCGGAGGGGAAAGCCGTGATGAAGAAAACCCTTCTCTGCGCGGCGGCCGGCGCCGCCGCCGTGGCGCCGCTCGCGGCGCACGCGCAGAGCGCCGGCAGCAACGTCGTCACGCTGGGCTGGTTCCACATCATGCCGCAGCAGAGCAGCACGCCGATGACGACCAACGTCGCGCCGACGCCGATCAACACGCCGCTGCGGCTGCCGCCGTCGTTCACGTCGGCGGGCACCGGGCTGCACACGAGCGGCGCCGACACCGTCGGCCTGACGGTCAGCCACTTCCTGACCGACCATATCGCGGTGACGTCGGTGGCCGGCGTGCCGCCGGTGTTCAAGGTGTCGGGCCAGGGCACGATCAAGCCGCCGGGCCCGGCCGGCGCGCTCGGCACGCAGAACATCGGGCTGGGGTCGGTCAACCCGATCGTGAAGAGCGTGCGGCAGTGGAGCCCGGCGGTGATCCTGCAGTACTACTTCGGGCAGGCCACCGCGAAGTTCCGGCCGTTCCTCGGCCTCGGCGTGTCGTACAACTGGTTCAGCGACCTGCAGCTCAACACGAACTTCATCAAGCAGACGCAGGACAACCTCGGCGCGATCCTCGCGGCGGGCGCGGGCAAGCCCGGGACGACCTCGGTGGAAGCGAAGGCGTCGTCGTCGTGGCAGCCGGTGTTCAACGCGGGCCTGCAGTACAACCTGACGGAACACTTCGGGCTGATCGCGTCGGTGACCTACATCCCGCTGAAGACGACGTCGACGGTGACGATCAAGGCGGCGGACGGCTCGGTGCTCGCCGAGTCGAAATCGGACCTGAAGGCGGACCCGATCATCAGCTACGTTGGGATGACGTACAAGTTCTGAGCGCGGCAAGAAGCCGGCGAATGGATGGCCGCGACAAAATCGCAGGCAAAAAAAAGCCCGCCTAAGTGGCGGGCTGAATCCATATCAGAGGAGACATGGAGGAGACAGTTCCAATCATAGCGAATCGGTTTCCGCAATGCAACATTTCCGTAGAGAAAATAAGGATTTTCCCTCGAATGCGGCCTCTAGTTCGCCGTGACGGCACCTGACCCCTTTCCATTCTCCCGCTCGAGCACCTCGCCCAGCGCATCGCGCAGCAGCGCGACGGGCCGCACCAGCCGGCCCGGCAACGTGCCGTGCACGAGCCACACGTTGATCCGCGTTTCCAGCCCCGCCGTTTCCACCACCCGCAGCGCCTCGCGATGCGCGCTGCGCGCCAGCGCGTTCGGCGGCGCGATGCCGATGCCGGCGCCGCGCGCGACGAGCGACAACTGCAACTCCGAGCCGAATGCCTCGACCGCGACGTCGAACGGCAGCCCGGCCGCGCCGAGCGCGCGGCTCAGCGCCGAACGCATTCCGCAGCCGTCCTGGCTCAGCACCCACGGATAACCGGACAGCGTATCGAGCGACAGCGGGCCGTCCGGCAGCGGGAAATCGCGCGCGGCGACGAGCACCGTCGGCTGCGTGGCGAGCAGCGTCGCCGTCAACGCGTCCGGCAGCGCCGCGCTCGCCGGCACCATCACGGTCGCGACGTCGAGCGCGCCGCGCTCGATGCCCTGCACCAGGGCCGGCGACCAGCCGGCCGTCACGCGCAGCGTGAGGCGCGGAAACGCGTCGCGCAGCCGGTCGATCGGCCGCTCCAGCGCAAGTTCCGACAGGAATGGCGGCACGCCGATGCGCAGCTCGCCCGACGGCTCGCTGTCCGGCGCGCCCGCTGCCATCAATTCGTCGACGGCACCGAGCACGTTGCGCGCGAGCGCGTAGACGTCGCGTCCGGCCGCGGTCGGCTTCAGCGGCTTGCTCTGCCGTTCGAGCAGCGGCACGCCGAGCAAGGTTTCGAGGTTCTGCACGCGCCGCGTCAGGCCCGGCTGCGTCAGGTGGAGCTTCGCGGCCGCGGCGACCATCGACCCGCTGTCGACGACCGCGACGAACGCCTGGAGATCACGCGTATTCAAAACAAACTCGCATAATCATGTTAGACATATTTCAATTGTCGCATAAACATCAGGCACCTACGATGGGAGTTCCTTCGATTTCCACCCCAGGCTTCCGATGAACTGCCCTGCCAACCGTTGCTCCGCCCCCGTTTCGCCCGCCGTCGCCGCGCCGCCCGCACTGAGCACGGGCATGACGCTGTTCTTCGCCGCGACGGTCGGCGTGATCGTGATGGACCTGTTCGCCGCGCAGCCGCTGACCGGCCCGATCAGCGCGGACCTGCACCTGCCGCCCGGCCTCGCCGGCCTCGTCGCGATGCTGCCGCAGCTCGGCTACGCGGCCGGGCTCGCGTTGCTCGTGCCGCTGGTCGACCTGCTCGAGAACCGCCGCCTGATCGTCGCGACGCTCGCCGTCTGCGCGGCCGCGCTCGCGCTGCCCGCCTTCACGCAGTCGGGCACCGTGTTCCTGCTCGCGACGCTGATCGCCGGCGCCGCGTCGAGCGTGATCCAGATGCTGGTGCCGATGGCCGCGTCGATGGCGCCCGAAGCGCAGCGCGGCCGCGCGGTCGGCAACGTGATGAGCGGGCTGATGCTCGGCATCCTGCTGTCGCGGCCGCTCGCGAGCCTGATCGCGGGCTCGGCCGGCTGGCGGGCGTTCTATCTGCTGGCTGCGCTCGCGGACGCGGCGATCGCTGTCGTGCTCGCGCTGCGCCTGCCGGCGCGCACGCCGTCGATCACCGCCAGCTACCGCGCGTTGCTCGCGTCGATGGGACGCCTGCTCGCCGACGAGCCGGTGCTGCGCCGGCATGCGCTGTCGGCCGCGCTCGCGATGGCCGCGTTCAGCGCGTTCTGGACCGCCGTCGGGCTGCGGCTCGCGCAACCGCCGTTCGCGCTCGACCTGCACGGCATTGCGCTGTTCGCGTTCGCCGGCGCGAGCGGCGCGATCGTCACGCCGCTCGCCGGCCGCGCGGGCGACCGCGGCCGCGGCCCGGCCGCGCAACGGCTCGCGCACGGCACGATGCTCGCGGCGCTCGTCGTGCTCGGCGTCGCCGGCGCCGGCTGGTTCGGCTTCGATGCACATGCGCATCGCGGCGTCGCGCTCGCGCTGCTGGCCGGCGGCGCGGCGCTGCTCGATGCGGGCGTCATCGTCGACCAGACGATCGGCCGCCGCGCGATCAACCTGCTGAATCCGGCCGCGCGCGGACGCCTGAACGGGCTATTCGTCGGGCTGTTCTTCGTCGGCGGCGCGCTGGGTGCGGCGCTCGCGGGCAGTGCATGGGCCTGGGGCGGCTGGAGCGCAGTGTGTGGTGCCGGGTTCGCGTTCGCCGGTGCGGCGGCCGTGTTCGGGCTGATGGCCGGACACGGGTCCGGCGCGGCGGCGTGGGATCGGCCGGGTGCGTGAGCAAACATGAGCGGGCATGAGCAGGCATGAGCGCGCGTGATGCCAGCGGCGGTGAAGCGACGATGAATCGGCGCCAAAAAGCCGAACGCCCCGCCCTCTCGCGAGGGACGGGGCGTTCGGTACGCCGGTGTCGGCCGGGAATCAGTGACGAACCAGCGCCATCATCGCGCCGAAGCCGACGAACAGCCCGCCCGTCAGACGGTTGAACACCTTCGCGACGCTCTGGCTCTTCAGCGTGGCGCCGATGCGCGTGCCGAACGACGCGTACACGAGATACCAGCTCACCTCGATCACCGCGAACGTGACGACGAGGATGCCGAACTGCGGCAGCGTCGGCTCGGCCGCGTTGATGAACTGCGGCAGCAGCGCGGCCGCGAACAGGATCGCCTTCGGGTTGCTGCCCGCGACCAGGAAGCCATTGCGGAACAACACCGCGCGCGAGGCCGATGCGCCTTGCGACACGGCGTCGACGTCGGCCGCCGGCGCGTCGTCCACGCGGGCGCGCCACGCCTTCACGCCGAGATAGACCAGGTAGGCCGCGCCCGCGAAGCGCAACGTATTGAACATCGCCGGCCATGCCTCGAGCACCGCGCCGAGCCCCGCCGCGGACACCGCGAGCATCAGCACCAGCGCGCTCAGGCAACCGGCCATCGTCGCGGACGAGCGCCGCAGCCCGTGCCGCGCGCCGTGCGTCATCACGAGCAGCATGTTCGGGCCCGGAATCGCCGACACGACGAACACCGTCGCCACGAAAAGCCACCACGTATGCAAGTTCATGACTGCCTCTGCCTCAAATGTAGGGGGAAACGAACCGCCGATTATGCCGTGCGGGTCGCGCTTCTGTCGCGCTTCTGTCGCGTGTCAGCGGCCGGCGCGGCGCAGCGCGACCTCGCCGAGCACCGCGAAATCCTGGTCGCCGCCGCCGTGCGCGAGCGCGTCGAGCAGGCTGTCGCGCACGACGCTCGCCACCGGCAGCGGCACCGACGTCGCGTCGCCGGCCTCCAGCGCGAGCCGGACGTCCTTCAGCCCGAGCCGCGCCTTGAAGCGCGCGGGCTCGTAGCGCCGCTCGGCGATCATCGCGCCGTAGCCTTCGTAGACGGGCCCCGGAAACACGCTGCTGGTGATCACGTCGAGGAAATCGCGCATCGCGACGCCGTGCGCGCCGAGCAGCGCGGACGCCTCGCCGAGCGTCTCGATCGCCGACCCGAGCGTGAAGTTCGCGGCGATCTTCGCGACGTTCGCGTGCTGCGGCAGCGAGCCGAAGCGCCAGGTCTTCTGGCCGATCGCGTCGAACAGCGGCTGCACGCGGTCGATCGCCTCGGCCGGGCCGCCCGCCATGATCGTCAGGCGCGCGGCGGCCGCGACGTCGGGCCGCCCCATCACCGGCGCGGCGACGTAGTCGATGCCGCGCGACGCATGCGCGTGCGCGAGCGATTCGGCGAGCGCGACCGACACCGTCGCCATGTTCACGTGGATCAGCCCGCGCGGCGCCTGGGCCAGCAGCGCATCGTCGAACACCGCGCGCGCGGCCGCATCGTCGCCGAGCATCGAGAACACGGCGTCGCCGCGAAACGCGTCGGCCGGCGTGTCGACGATCTGCGCGCCGAATGCCGTCAGCGGCTCGGCCCGCTCGCGCGACCGGTTCCAGACCCGCACCGTGTGGCCCGCCTTCAGCAGGTTCGTCGCGATCGCCTGCCCCATTTCGCCCAGCCCGATAAACCCGAGATCCATGCCCCGCTCCTTCGCTTCGTGAAGCGGCGAGTTAAACACAGATGCCGGCGCTCTGCAGCGTCTGCCGCCGGCCGGGTGCGGTGCGATACTGCTCGGATGGCGACCGCGACCTTCCGCTTTCACGGCGAACTGAACGCCTTTCTCGCGCGTCAGCAGCGCGACCGGGCGTTCGCACACGCGTGCGCCCGCGATGCGACGGTGAAGCATGCGATCGAGGCGCTCGGCGTCCCGCATACCGAAATCGGCCGGCTGTACGTGAACGACGCGCCGGCCGCACTCGACCGGCCGCTCGACGACGGCGACCGTGTCGAAGTCTTGCCCGAACGCGCCGGGCCAGCGGCCAACGGTGCAACCGGGCCGCCACCGGCGGCATGGCGCTTCGTCGCCGACGCGCATCTCGGCGGCCTCGCGCAACTGCTGCGCCTCGCCGGCTTCGACACCTGCTACGACAACCACTACCGCGACGACGAACTCGCGGCGCTGGCCGAGCGGGAGCAGCGGATCGTGCTGACGCGCGACCGCGAGCTGCTCAAGCGGCGCGCGGTCGTGCGCGGCTGCTACCTGCATGCGCTGCAGCCGGCCGACCAGTTGCGCGAACTGTTCGAGCGGCTCGATCTCGCGCCGCACATGCGGCCGTTCCGGCTGTGCCTGCGCTGCAACGCGCCGCTGCATCCGCTCGACGCGGCCGCCGCCGCGCCGCGCGTGCCGGCCGGCGTCCGGCTGCGCCACCGGCGCTTTGCCGCATGCGACGTGTGCCGGCGCGTGTTCTGGGAAGGTTCGCACTGGCGGCACATGCGCGCGGTGGTCGACGCGATGCGCACGCCATCGCCCGTCCGGCGCGACGGAGCAGGCGGACCCGACGAATCCGGCACCTGAAAAAACAAAACCCCGCATGCCGGAGCATGCGGGGTTGACCGACCGATGACCGGCAACGCCGGCCGTGGCGGCGAGCCGCTTAGTTCTGCGTGCCTGCGTCGTTGGTGCCGGCGGCCGATGCGGCTGCAGCCTTCGCCTGGCCCTTCTTCGAACCGTGGTGCTTCAGCTGGTGCTTCGGCTTGCTGTGATCCTTCTTGGCCGGTGCCGAAGCGGCGGCCGGCGTGTCGGCTGCCGGCGCGGACGCCTGTGCGAATGCCGAAACCGATGCGAGAGCGAATGCTGCGGCGATGATCGAAGCGAGCGTCTTCTTCATTGTTCTTCCTTTAGCGGAGAAAAAATCAAACGTACCGGTAATTAGAGATGCGAGGCATTCGCATCGGAGCCCCAGGCCGCGCGGCCGGCTTTCGCCGTTCCGTCGCGACAAAACCTGACGCACTGGTTCCATAACGCACCGCCTTCGCGGCAAGTTGACACGTTGCTTGCATCCTCGGGTTTCCCCGGGGGCGGGTGCGTCAGCCGGCGCCGCGCGGGCCGGACGCACCGCCGACG
>NZ_JACFYV010000282.1:0-7521 GCF_016759955.1 Burkholderia sp. KCJ3K979 | reverse complement strand
ATGCAGCCGCGCCTCCCGTCTTTCGCACCGCCAAGTCTTATATAAGACATAAGACATTTGACGTTCCACCTCATTGAGATTAGAATCCCGCTCAAAGCAGTGCCTGGAATAGCCCCGGAGTGCCGGCAAGGCCTTCCCCTCCAACGCAATATCAGCAGGTCTCCCCATGCTTGAAAACTTTCGTGCTCACGTGGCCGCCCGCGCCGCGCTCGGTATTCCTCCCCTGCCGCTGACGGCTCAGCAAACCGCCGAACTGGTCGAATTGCTGACGAACCCGCCCGCCGGCGAAGAGCAGACGCTGCTCGACCTGATCACCCATCGCGTGCCCGCCGGCGTCGACGAAGCCGCCCGCGTGAAGGCCGGCTTCCTGGCCGCCGTCGCGAAAGGCGAGACGGCCTGCCCGCTGATCTCGCGCGAACGCGCGACCGAACTCCTCGGCACGATGCTCGGCGGCTACAACATCCAGCCGCTGATCGAGCTGCTGTCCGACGAAGCCGTCGCGGCCGTCGCCGCCGACGCGCTGAAGAAAACCCTGCTGATGTTCGACCAGTTCCATGACGTGAAGGAACTCGCCGACAAGGGCAACGCGCACGCGAAGGCCGTGCTGCAGAGCTGGGCCGATGCCGAATGGTTCACGAGCCGTCCGGAAGTGCCGGAAAGCCTGACCATCACCGTGTTCAAGGTCACCGGCGAAACCAACACCGACGACCTGTCGCCGGCACCGGACGCCACCACGCGCCCCGACATCCCGATGCACGCGCTGGCGATGCTGAAGAACGCGCGCCCGGGCATCACGCCGGAAGAAGACGGCAAGCGCGGCCCGGTCAAGTTCATCGAATCGCTGAAGGAAAAGGGTCACCTGGTCGCCTACGTCGGCGACGTGGTCGGCACCGGCTCCTCGCGCAAGTCGGCCACCAACTCGGTGCTGTGGTTCACCGGCGAAGACATCCCGTTCGTCCCGAACAAGCGCTTCGGCGGCGTGTGCCTCGGCGGCAAGATCGCCCCGATCTTCTACAACACGATGGAAGACGCCGGCGCGCTGCCGATCGAGCTCGACGTGTCGCAGATGAACATGGGCGACGTGGTCGAACTGCGCCCGTACGAAGGCAAGGCGCTGAAGGACGGCAAGGTCATCGCCGAATTCCAGGTGAAGTCCGACGTGCTGTTCGACGAAGTGCGCGCCGGCGGCCGCATTCCGCTGATCATCGGCCGCGGCCTGACCGCGAAGGCGCGTGAAGCGCTCGGCCTCGCGCCGTCGACGCTGTTCCGCCTGCCGCACCAGCCGGCCGACAGCGGCAAGGGTTTCTCGCTCGCGCAGAAGATGGTCGGCCGCGCGTGCGGTCTGCCGGAAGGCCAGGGCGTGCGCCCGGGCACGTACTGCGAACCGAAGATGACCTCGGTCGGCTCGCAGGACACCACGGGCCCGATGACCCGCGACGAACTGAAGGATCTGGCCTGCCTCGGCTTCTCGGCCGACCTCGTGATGCAGTCGTTCTGCCACACCGCCGCGTATCCGAAGCCGGTCGACGTGAAGACGCACCAGACGCTGCCGAACTTCATCAGCACGCGTGGCGGCATCGCGCTGCGCCCGGGCGACGGCGTGATCCACTCGTGGCTGAACCGCATGCTGCTGCCCGACACCGTCGGCACCGGCGGCGATTCGCACACCCGCTTCCCGATCGGCATCAGCTTCCCGGCAGGCTCGGGCCTGGTCGCATTCGCGGCCGCCACCGGCACGATGCCGCTGGACATGCCGGAGTCGGTGCTGGTCCGCTTCAAGGGCAAGATGCAGCCGGGCGTCACGCTGCGTGACCTCGTCAACGCGATTCCGCTGTACGCGATCAAGCAAGGCATGCTGACGGTTGCCAAGCAAGGCAAGAAGAACATCTTCTCGGGCCGCATTCTCGAAATCGAAGGCCTGCCGGACCTGAAGGTCGAGCAAGCGTTCGAGCTGTCGGATGCGTCCGCCGAGCGTTCGGCTGCCGGTTGCACGGTGCACCTGAACAAGGAACCGATCATCGAGTACCTGAACAGCAACGTCACGCTGCTCAAGTGGATGATCGCGCAGGGCTACCAGGACCCGCGCAGCCTGCAACGCCGCATCGCGGCGATGGAACAGTGGCTGGCCGACCCGCAACTGCTGTCGCCGGATGCCGACGCCGAATACGCGGCCGTCATCGAGATCGACCTCGCCGACATCCACGAGCCGATCGTCGCCTGCCCGAACGACCCGGACGACGTGAAGACGCTGTCCGACGTCGCCGGCGCGAAGATCGACGAAGTATTCATCGGCTCGTGCATGACCAACATCGGTCACTTCCGTGCCGCGTCGAAGCTGCTCGAAGGCAAGCGCGACATTCCGGTCAAGCTGTGGGTCGCGCCGCCGACCAAGATGGACCAGAAGCAGCTGACGGAAGAAGGCCACTACGGCGTGTTCGGCACGGCCGGCGCACGGACCGAAATGCCGGGCTGCTCGCTGTGCATGGGCAACCAGGCACAGGTGCGCGAAGGCGCGACGGTCATGTCGACGTCGACCCGCAACTTCCCGAACCGTCTCGGCAAGAACACGAACGTGTACCTCGGCTCCGCTGAACTGGCGGCGATCTGCTCGCGTCTGGGCAAGATCCCGACCAAGGAAGAGTACATGGCCGACATGGGCGTGCTCACCGCGAACGGCGACAAGATCTACCAGTACATGAACTTCGACCAGATCGAAGACTTCAAGGAAGTGGCCGATACCGTGCAGGTATAAGTACGCAGTCGGGCTGCGGCGGGTGGTCGACGTCGCAGCGGGCCGAATGGCCGCGGCGCTTTTTTATGCGGGATGGAAACGACGGCGCGACCGCCGCTGCACGACACGCATGCGGCGTCGCCGCCCGGCTCACGAAGGATCGCGCCGGATCACCAGTTCGTTGAAGCCGGTGCCCGCATCGGGCTCGCGCGAGAAACGATGCGCGGGCAGCAGCGCAAGCAGGATCTCGGCCGTCGTGCGCACCACGCAGCCGCGCGCGACATGGCCGCCCGTCACGCGGCCGTCCGCATCCGAGATCGACATATGCAGATGCGCGCCGTCCGGCGACACCGAGCCGGCCAGCGTCAGGATTTCGAGGTCGCCGCGCAGTTCGGTCGGCTGGTCGACGCCGGCGAAGCGCAACTGCGCGACGCTCAGGCTGCCGATCCCCTGGATCACGAAGGCCGCGTGCGCTTCGTGCCGATGTAGCGCTGCCTCGATGGCGCCGCGCAGATCGTCGCCGGGGGAAAGACGCAGAGGATGGGCTTGCATGGTCGAGAACCTGTTGGTCGATCGTGGGGTCGACCAAGCGTACGTTCGCCCGGGGAATCCGGCAAGTCGGCCCGCTTACGTGCCGCGATCGCTCGCCAGCAACCCGTACAGCGCGCTGTCCGACACTTCGTCGCCGACGATCCAGCGTTCGCGCAGCAGCCCTTCCCGCACGAAGCCGAGCCGCTCGAGCAGCCCCGCCGACGCAGCGTTGCGCGGATCGATATCGGCCTCGAGCCGGTTCAGCCGCAGCGTGCCGAAGGCATGGTCGATCAACGCCGACGCCGCTTCGCGCATGTATCCGCCGCGCCAGAACGCGCGCCGCAGGCTGAAGCCGATCTCGGCGCGCCGGCACTGCTCGTTCGCGTGGAACAGCACGCATTCGCCGAGCGCTTCGCCGGTTTCCCGCAGTTCCAGCACGCAGGTCAGGCTCTCCCCGCTCGCGGACGTCTGCACGTTGCGCGCGACGCGCGCCTCGGCTTGCTCGATCTGCGTCATCGGCGAGAACGAGAAGTAGCGCATCGCTTCCGCATCGGACCAGATCTCGAAGAAGGCCGGCGCGTCGGCGTCGCGAAGCGGCCGCAGGACAAGGCGGGAGGTAGTCAGCGTGACGGGTTCGAACAGGGGCATGGCTTTCGTCTGACGAAATCGGGACCGTGAATTAGAACACGCGAGCCGCGCGCCAACAATCGCGCGTACGCTCGGCGCCGCACACCACTGCGGGAGCGCCGCGAAACAAAAAGGCCCGGGGAACATCGCCCGAGCCTTTCGGTTCACGCCATCCGCCGCTGCGGAATACGCTTACGCTTCGAGCGCTTCCAGCACCTTCCCCTTCGTCTCGATTCCGACGAAATGCACGGTCACCGCCGCGATCAGCGGCACGACGCCGATCAGGTAGAACGCCGGCGCGAGGTTCCCGCCGATGATCGCGTGCGGCACGATCATCGGCGCGGCGAACGACGCGATCTTCAGCCACGCGCTGCCGAGCCCGCAGCCCGACGCGCGAATGCTCGTCGGATACTGTTCCGGCGTATAGACGTACGCGGTAATGAAGCCCGACGCCATCAGCCCGAGCGACAGCGAGCAGAACACCGCGACCACGTACACCGACGACGCGTGATAGATACCCGCGAGCGCCAGCGACAGCGCGCACAGCACGAACGACCACACGATCACCGGCTTGCGGCCGAGCTTGTCGACCAGCAGCGCGGAAGCGAGCGACCCGAGCACGCCCATCACCGAACCGATCACCGCGAGGTTCAGCGCGAGCTGCAGCGGCGCGTGATAGAAGTTCTTGTAGATCGTCGGCAGCCACGTCGACAGCCCGTACTGGATGAACCCGCAGGTCGCCCACAACGTCGCCACCGCGAGCGTGCGCTTGCGATACGCGGCGCTGAACAGGTCGCTCATCCTGCGCTTCGGATGCTGGCGCACCATCTCGTCGAACGCGGCCACCTGCGTGACCGGCGGCAGCTCGCCGCGCACCGATCCTTCGAACACGCCGACCGCACGCCCGGCTTCCGCGAGCCGCCCGCGCGACGCGAGCCAGCGCGGCGATTCCGGCACGAGGTGGATGAGCACGAGCGACAGGATCAGCGGCAGCCCGCCGACGAAGTACATGATCTCCCAGCCGAAACGCGGCACGAGCCACGCGCCGAGCGCCATCGACACGAGCAGGCCGATCGGGAACACGATCTCGTACAGCAGCACGAAGCGGCCGCGGCCATGTGCGCGCGTGATCTCGTTGATGTACGTCGCGGCGACCGGCAACTCGCCGCCGAGCCCGAGCCCCTGCAGGATTCGCAGCAGCACGAAGATCTCGAAGGTCGGCGCGAAGCCGCACGCGATGCTCGTGATGCCGATCACGGCCGAGCTCCACGCGATCGCCTTCACGCGGCCGTGCTTTTCGGCGAGCGCGGGAAACAGGAATGCGCCGATCAGCTGGCCGATCGCGCCGGACGCGATCAGCATGCCGATCTGCGTCGGCGACAGCCCCCATTTGTGAATCAGCAGCGGCAACGTCGCCGCGATCGTGATCACGTCGAAGCCGTCGAAGAACGTCGCGGTGCCGATCAGCACGCGTGCGCGGATCTGCATCGCGTTGGCCGGAAGCCGCTCGAGCCGCGCGATGATCGCGCCGGGCGTGGAGGCGGCAGCTTCCGTCGCGGCCCTGCCGGCCACGACATTGTCGAAAGTGCTCATGCGGGGGATCTCCTGGATCTCTTTCCGGGTTGGGCCGGTCAGGCAAGCGCTTGGGTCGTGTCTGCCAGGGCTTCCGTATTCACCGCCCGGCCCTGGTTCATCCACTTGCGCGCGAGCTTCAACTCACGCGCGTTGTTCACGGCGATGACACCTCTCACATGCCCGTCGCCGACAAAAAACAGCGTCGCACGACGCGCGGCGAGATCGCCGCGCACGACGAGCTGCGCATCGGCCGGCAGATCACCGAGGATCTGCAGGTTCACGTCGTACTGATCGGACCAGAACCACGGAATCTCCGCGTACGGTGCACGCACGCCGAGCACGGCCTTCGCCGCCGCGATCGCCTGGTTCTGCGCGTTGGCCCACGATTCGAGCCGCACGCGCCGCTTCAGCCAGCCGTTGTGATGGTTCGCGACGTCGCCGCACGCGAAGATCGCCGGGTCGCTGGTCGCGCCGTATTCGTCGACGACGATGCCGTCGTCGATCGCGAGCCCCGCGTCGCTCGCGAGCGATGCATTGAGCGCGAGGCCGATGCCGGCCACCGCGAAATCGGCGTCGATCGTCGTGCCGTCGGCGAGCGTCGCCCGCACCTTCGACGCGTCGTCCGGTTGCGCATCGAGCGATTCGAGTGCCACGCCAAGTCGCACGTCGACACCGTTCGAACGATGCAGGTCGAGCAGGAAGTCGGACACGATCTGCGGCACCGAGCGGCCGCACAAGCGCGGCGCGCCTTCGACCACGATTGCATCCACGCCGAGCTTGCGCGCGGTCGCCGCGACTTCGAGGCCGATCCAGCCGCCGCCGATCACGAGCACGCGCCGGCTCGCGCGCAGCTTCTCGCCAAGCGCGGCCGCTTCGTCGAGCGTACGCAGGTAATGCAGGTGCGGTGTCTTGACGAGCGCATCGGGCAAGCGGCGCGACGTGCCGCCGGTCGCGATCACGAGCCGGTCGTATTCGATCTCTCGGCCGCTTTCGGTTGTCACCACGCGGCGCGTGCGATCGATCGACGCCGCTCGCTCCGGCTGCCATGCTTCGACGTTCAGCGCGTCGAATTCGTCGGGACGCACGACGCGCACCGTTTCGATGTCCGCGTCGCCGGCCAGCACGGCCTTCGACAACGGCGGGCGCTCGTACGGCAGATGCGGCTCGTCGGCGATCATCACGAGACGGCCCGCGAAGCCTTCCGCCCGCAGCGTCTTCAGCACCCAGCCGGCCGCCTGGCCGCCGCCGATCACGACGACCGTGCCCGGCGCGGGCTGCTCCTGTGTGTTTGCTTCGCTCACGATTTGCGCTCCGTCATGAACTTGCCTTCCGGCGCCTTCGCGTTCTTCTGCCGGCGCGTGTTGCCGTCGAGGCCGCCGTCGACCGCCCATTCGGCGAATACGGTCGGGCCAGGTTCGAATTCGCGTGGCTGCCATTCGGGCGTCAGCACGTCTTCGTCCGCGTAGTACTCGATCAGCGCGCCGGCCGGATTCCGGAAGTACCAGAAGTACGCGGACGACACCGGATGACGCCCCGGGCCGAGTTGCGTTTCCCAGCCGCAGCGGTCGATGTGCATGCCGCCGCCGAACACTTCGTGGATGTCGCGCACGGTGAACGCGACGTGGTTCAGGCCGCGCTTGCCATTCGGCAGCGCGAGCAAGAACAGGTCGTGGTGGCCGCCGTGCGGCGCGCAGCGCATGAATGCGCCTCGGCCCGGATAACGATCCGACGTCTCGAAGCCGAGCAGCTCGTGATAGAACGTTTCCTGCGCGTCGAGGCAGTTCGTGAAGAACACCACGTGCCCGACTTCGACCGGCTCGGCGCGCGCATAGATCGGGCTCGGCTGGTCGACGCGCAGCGTCTGGCCCCACACGTTCGACGGCGAGCCGGTGATGTCGAGCGCGCGCTTGCGCGTCACTTCGATACGGATCGCCATCCCGTTCGGATCGATGCAGCCGACCGCATCGTCCTGCGCGTAATAGCCGGGCTGGCCGGCCAGCTTCGTGCGCAGGTCATCGAGTTCGCGCGGCGTCGCGACGCCCCACGTGACTTCACGC
>NZ_JACFYV010000281.1:0-7604 GCF_016759955.1 Burkholderia sp. KCJ3K979 | reverse complement strand
CGGGTCGCGACAAGTCGCTGTGGGGCGTGACGGACGGGCTGCCGCCCGGCCATCCGCGGCTGATCCGGCAGATCGCGCGGCGCTACCTGGAAAACGGGATGTCGGTGGACCCGAACGAGATCATCGTGACGGTCGGCGCGACGGAGGCGATCAACCTGTGCCTGCAGGCGGTGGCGAAGCCGGGCGATACGATCGCGGTGGAGTCGCCGACGTTCTACGCGATGCTGCACGCGATCGAGCGAATGGGGATGAAGGCGATCGAGGTGGCCACACACCCGGAATATGGAATCGACATCGCGGCGCTGGCCGCGATCGCGAAATCGCAGCCGATCGCCGCGTGCATGGTGATGCCGAACTTCCAGAACCCGCTGGGCTTCCAGATGCCGGACGAGCGCAAGCGCGAACTGGTGGCGTTCGCAACGAAAGCCGACCTGCCGATCATCGAGAACGGCGTGTACAACGAACTGTATTTCGGCAACATGCATCCGAGCACGCTGAAGTCGTTCGATCGCCATGACATCGTGCTGCATTGCGCGTCGTTCTCGAAGAGCCTGACGGCCGCGTACCGGATCGGCTGGGCGTTGCCGGGCCGCTACCGCGAGCAGGTCGAGAAGCTGAAGTTCCTGAATACGCTGGCGACGCCGTCGTTGCCGCAGCTCGCGATCGCGGAGTTTCTCGAACGCGACGGCTACGAACATCACCTGCGGCGGGTTCGCAAGGCGTATGCGCAGCAGGCGAACCTGATGCGCGCGATGGTGTCGCGGTTCTTCCCGGAGGGTACGCGCATTTCGAGCCCGGCAGGCGGGTACGTGCTGTGGGTCGAGCTGCCCGCGCAGGTCGATGCGATGCGGCTGTACCAGCTCGCGCTGGAGCAGGGGATCACGATCGGGCCGGGCTACATGTTTTCGATCGCGGACACTTACCGGAACTTCATCCGCCTGAACTACAGCAGCCCGTGGTCGCCGGAGATCGAGCGCGCGGTCGTCACCGTCGGCAAGCTCGCCGCATCCTGCATCGACTGACCGCGCCGCGGCGCGCGGCGCGACGTCATGTCAGCCGGTACGACTGCGCGCCGGTGCCCGCGAGTGTGCCGCCGTCGACGATCAGGTATTCGTTGCGGATCGGCTTGCCGTCGAACCAGCATTGCAGGATTTCCAGCGTGCCGGCCGCATAGCGCGCCTGCGCGGACAACGACGTGCCGGAGATGTGCGGCGTCATCCCGTTGAACGGCATCGTGCGCCACGGGTGATCGGCCGGCGCCGGCTGCGGAAACCATACGTCGCCGCCATAGCCGGCGAGATGGCCGGACGTGACGGCATTCACGACCGCGTCGCGGTCGACCAGCTTCGCGCGCGCCGTGTTGATCAGGTACGCGCCGCGCTTCATCCGCGCGATCATCGCCGCGTCGAACAGGTGCTCGGTCGACGGGTACAGCGGAATCTGCAGGTTGACGATATCGACGGCGCTCGCGAGCGACGCCACATCGGCGTGATACGTGAGCGCGAGCGCCTGCTCGATCGATGCATCGAGCCGGTGGCGCTGCGTATAGTGCAGTTGCAGGCCGAACGGCTGCAGCCGGCGCAGCACGGCGAGACCGATGCGACCCGCGCCGACCGTGCCGAAATGCATCCCTTCGACGTCGTAGCTGCGCGACACGCAGTCGGCGATGTTCCAGCCGCCCTGCTGCGCGACCGCATGCGACGGCAGATAGTTGCGCACCAGCGCGAGCGTCGTCATCACCACGTGCTCGGCGACGCTGATGCTGTTCGAGCCGGTGACTTCGGCAACCGTGATGCGCGCGCGTGCGGCGGCGTCCAGATCGACGTGATCGGAGCCGATGCCGGCCGTCAGCGCGAGCTTGAGCTTCGGCGCGCGGGCGATGCGTTCCGCGCTCAGGTACGCGGGCCAGAACGGCTGCGAAATCACCACGTCCGCTTCGGGCAGCCGGCGCTCGAATTCGGAGTCGGGGCCGTCCTTGTCGCTCGTGACGATCAGCGTATGGCCGTGCGCTTCCATATAGCCGCGCAAGCCGAGCGCGCCGGACACCGAGCCGACGAGTTCGCCGGGCCGGAAGCCGGGCGGGCCGGCCGGCGTCGGCGCGGTTTGACCGTCCGCGTAGTGCGTGACGACCGGGATCGTGTCGCGCACGTAGCGCGGCGGATAGCCGTCGACGGGATCGGGGTAGAGCACGCACAGGACGGTAGCCATCGGGTAGTGCTCCTTTGAAAGGTGAAGGCGGCACGCGGCTTGCGCGGGTCGCGCCGTGCCCGTCGCAGGCGGCCGCCGTGGTGCGCCGCAACGTTGATCACGTTCTACGCCGGTCGCGGATCGCGTACAAGCTACAGTCCGCGTTTGCGTGCGCTGCGGGGCGTCTGTACCTGTTCTTTTCAGGAGGGATGGCGATAATGGGATCGTTACCTGACTTTTCGGGAGCCACGTCATGACTGGAAGCGATGCGTCCTCACGCCCCGATCTCACGCAAGGGATCGCGCTCGACGATCTCGCCGACGGCGCGATGATCGAGGGCCATGTCGGCGACGCGGCGGTGCTGCTCGTGCGCCGTGCCGACGAACTGTTCGCGGTGGGCGCGCAATGCCCGCACTACGGCGGGCCGCTGGCCCAGGGCCTGCTGGTCGGCGACACGATTCGCTGTCCGTGGCATCACGCGGCGTTCTGCCTGCGCACCGGCGAGATGGAGCGCGCGCCGGCGCTCGACGGGCTGCCGTGCTGGCGCGTCGAGCGGCGCGACGGCCGCGCGGTCGTAGTCGATGCGCGGCCGGCCGCTGCGCCGCCTGCGCTGAAGGAAACCGGGCTGCCCACGTCGGTCGTGATCGTCGGCGGCGGCGCCGCCGCGATCGCAGCCGCGGTGACGCTGCGGCAGGAAGGCTATCCGCACGCGATCACGCTGCTGAGCGCCGATGTCGATCCGCCGTACGACCGGCCGAATCTGTCGAAGGATTACCTCGCGGGCACGGCGGAAGCCGACTGGCTGCCGCTGCGCGCGCCGTCGTTCTATGCCGGGCAGCGGATCGACGTGCGCTGCAATACGCGGGTCACGCGCATCGATCCCGCTCAGCGGTCGGTCGAGCTGGCCGACGGCAGCCGTATCGAATACGGCGCGCTGCTGCTCGCGACCGGCGCCGAGCCGAACCGCCTGAACGTGCCCGGCGCCGATCTGCCGCACGTGTGTACGTTGCGGTCTCGCGCCGATTGCGATGCGCTGATCGCGAAGCTGAAAACCGCGCGCCGCTGCGTGGTGGTCGGCGCGAGCTTCATCGGGCTCGAAGCGGCCGCCGCGTTGCGCACGCGCGGGCTCGACGTGCACGTCGTCGCGCCCGATCCGCATCCGATGGGCCGCGTGCTCGGCGATGCGCTCGGCGACACGATCAAGGCGCTGCACGAAGCGCACGGCGTGGTGTTCCATCTCGGCGCGACGCCCGCGCGGATCGGGCCGGACAGCGTGACGCTGTCGAGTGGCGACGTGCTGCCGGCCGACGTCGTGCTGGTGGGGATCGGCGTGCATCCGAACGTCGAACTCGCGCAGGACGCCGGGCTCGCGGTCGAACGCGGCGTGACGGTCGACCGCTTCCTGCAGACGAGTGCGGCCGGCATCTATGCGGCCGGCGATATCGCGCGCTGGCCCGATCCGCTGACGGGCGAGCGGATTCGCGTCGAGCACTGGGTCGTCGCCGAGCGGCAGGGCATCGTCGCGGCGCGCAACCTGCTCGGCCAGCAGCGGCCGTTCGACGCGGTGCCGTTTTTCTGGAGTCAGCATTACGACCTGACGCTCCGCTATGTCGGGCATGCGGAGCAATGGGATCGCGTCGAGATTGACGGCGACCTCGGCGCGCACGACTGCTCGATCGCGTACTGGCGTGGCAACACGCGGCTCGCGGTCGTGACGATAGCTCGCGATCTCGACAACCTGAAGGCCGAAGCGGCGCTCGAGCGGCAGAGGGCTTCCGCATGAAAGCAGCATGACGACACCCACCGAATCTTGAATGGAGGCGAAATGAACCCTGACGTCCGTGCCCGTTTCGAAACCGAGTTTGCGCCGCGCATCGCGACGCGCTTGCGCGGCCTGTATCAGCCTGGCGAAGTGAAGGTCGACGTCGTGCCGCACGACGGGCAGGGCAGCCCGACCTGCGTCGACGTGATCGGCCTCACGTCGACGGTCGGCTTGCCGAACCGGTTGAACGCGCGGCTCGCGTGGCGCGACGATGCGATCGCCGGTCTGCTGGCCGAGCCCGACCACAGCCGCTTCGATCGCTATCTCGCGGTGCTGCCGGTCACGATCGAGCGGTGGCAGATGGAATTGCCGGTCGATTTCAGCAGCCGGACGCAGCGCGATCGCGAGATCCTGATCGGCGACCTCGATTTCGATGCGTGACGGGCATCGCGCGATGCCGGCCGATGGCGTGCGGCGCGAACCGCGCGCGGTTACCGGTCGCGCGTCCGGATGATCACGCGCCCCTGGTCGATGCCGCCGCGCAGCGCTTCGTCGCACGTCAGCCATTCCGGCGTGACGAGTTCGGGCGCGGGCAGGTCGACGGGCGCGCCGTCGCGGAAGATCCGCACCTGTGCGACCCATGCGCCGTTCGCGTTGCGCGTCGCGTCGACGCGAATCTCGTGACCCATGAAAGTGTCGGTGGCTTGCATCGAACGGGGCCCTCCGTCGTGAATGAACGTGGTGCGTGGATCGTATCAGCATGGCGTGCGCCGCGCATCGAAAACGAACCGGCGTGTGCGTGTCACGTGCCGCGCGAGACGGGAGCGACCTTGTGTCCTTCGACCTGACCTTTTCCATCAAGGTGTTCGCGGCGCTGTTCGCGATCATGAACCCGATCGCGAACATTCCGGTGTTCCTGTCGCTGACCGAAGGCGCGGCGGACGGCGTGCGTCGCAAGGTCGCGCTGACGGCCGCGATCGGCGTGACGGTCGGCTGCATCGTGTCGGCGGTGGCGGGCGGCGCGATCCTGCACGTGTTCGGCTTGACGATCGACGATTTCCGGCTCGCGGGCGGGCTGCTGGTGCTGTTGATCGCGTTGTCGATGCTGCATGGTGCGCCGAGCCGCCAGCATGCGCCGGGCGCCGACGAAGGCGCCGATCCGGCGGCGGCCGACAGCGTCGCGATCTATCCGCTGACGATCCCGTTGCTGGTCGGCCCCGGCACGATCGCGACGATGATCGTGCTCGGGCACGGTGCCGTCGCGACCGGGCAGGAGTTCGCGTTCGTGCTCGGGCTGGCCGCATTTCTCGTGCTGCTGGCCGTGTCGCTGCTGTCGGCGCCGTTGATCGGCCACTACCTGTCGCCGCGCGTGACGGCCGTCACGCAGCGCCTGATGGGGATGATTCTCGCGGCGATCGCGATGCAGATGATCGTCGCGAGCCTGAAAGCCGCGTTCGGGCTGCCGCATTGAGCGCGCCCGTTCGGATTGCATGGAGTCGCTGATGAACACGCTGATCGTGTTGTCCTATCCCGATCTCGACGCGGCGCGTCGCGCGCTGGCCGAACTCGGCACGCTGCGCGACCGGCACGTCGTCGCGCTCGCGGGTGTCGTGATCGTCGAGTGCTCGACTGACGGACAGTTGCGCACGCATGCAGTCGATCCGGGTCGCGTGTCGTCCGGATCGCTGCTCGACAGCGTGGTCGCGCATATCGAATCGTCGCTCGACGCGTGGCGCGAGCGGCCGGTGGACGATGCGCTGACCGACCGCGTCGCGCGCAAGGCGCACCCGGGCACCGTGTCGCTCGGGCTGGCCGCGACGCAGCTCGACATCTACGCGCTGAGCGCGGCGTTCGCGCCGCTGGGCGGCGAAGTGACCGACACGACGCTGTCGATCGACGACGAACTGAAGCTCGTCGAAGCGATCTCGAACGCGGGCGACGGCAGCGGCGAGCACGGCCCGGCGACGGACTGACGCGCCGGCCCTTCCCGACAGCGAAGCCTTTCCCGTCTGCTCTCCAATGACGCGCCGCGCGCGCTCCACAGGCGCATGCCTTGCTCGACCGGCTCGACGGTGACCTTCACCGTTTCCGCTTTCGACAAGGAGGGCCTGACATGAAAGCAGTCGTATTTCACGGCATCGGCGACATTCGCATCGACACGGTGCCCGATCCGGAAGTCTCCGCGACGACCGACGCGGTCGTGCGTCTCACCGCCAGCGCGATCTGCGGCACCGATCTGCACATGGTGCGCGGCACGCTCGGCGGCATGAAGCCGGGCACGATTCTCGGCCATGAAGGCGTCGGCATCGTCGAGGCGGTCGGGCGCGACGTGCGTAACCTGCGGCGCGGCGATCGCGTGCTGATTCCATCGACGATCGCATGCGGCAGTTGCGCCTACTGCCGCGCGGGCTATACCGCGCAATGCGACGTCGCGAATCCGGGCGGGCCGCGTGCGGGCACGTCGTTCTTCGGCGGGCCGGCCGAAACGGGCCCGGTCGACGGACTGCAGGCCGAATACGCGCGCACGCCGCTTGCGCATGCGAGCCTGATCCGGCTGCCCGATGCAATCGACGACGATCGCGCGATCCTGATGTCGGACATTTTCCCCACCGGCTATTTCGGCGCGCAGCTCGCGGAAGTGAAGCCGGGCGATACGGTCGCCGTGTTCGGCGCGGGGCCGGTCGGGCAGTTCGCGATCGCGAGCGCGAAGCTGATGGGCGCCGGGCGCGTGATCGCGATCGACCGCATCGCGTCGCGGCTCGAGATGGCGTGCGCGCAGGGTGCCGAGATCGTCGATTTCTCCGAGGACGATCCGGTCGATACGGTGCTGCGGCTCACCGGCGGGATCGGCGTCGATCGTGTGATCGACGCGGTGGGCGTCGACGCGATGCGCGCGACGCACGGGCCGGCCGCGGCCGATCGCGATGCCGCGCGCGCATTCGATGCCGAAGTCGACGCGATCGTGCCGCACCGCAAGCCGGACGGCCGCAACTGGGTGCCGGGCGACGGGCCGTCGCAGGTGCTGCAATGGGCGGTGCGCGCGGTCGCGAAGGCCGGCACGATCTCGGTGATCGGCGTGTATCCGCCGGCCGCGCGCGTGTTTCCGATCGGCGAGGCGATGAACCGCAACCTGACGATCAAGATGGGCAACTGCAATCACCGGACGGTGACGCCGCCGCTCGTCGAACTGGTGCGCAGCGGCGCATTCGATCCGCTGTCGGTGCTCACGCGTACCGAGCCGCTGACCAACGCGATCGATGCGTATCGCGCGTTCGACGTGCGCGAGCCGGGATGGATGAAGGTGAAGCTCGCACCATGACGACGACCCCACGAACCGAAACCGGGAGCACTGCAATGACCGATCAATACGACAACTGTATGGCCGCTTGCGACGCCTGCGCGCACGCATGCGATACCTGTGCGGCCGCCTGCCTCGCGGAGCGCGACGTGCATGCGCTGGCGACCTGCATCGCGCTCGACATCGAATGCGCGCAGCTGTGCCGCTTCGCGTCGGGCGCGATGGCGCGCCGCAGCGGGCTCGCGCCGCGCATTTGCGCGCTGTGCGCGCATGCTTGCGACCTGTGTGCGGCCGAGTGTTCGCGGCATGCGCATGAGCATTGCCGCCGCTGCGCGCTCGCGTGCGAGGCGTGCGCGG
>NZ_JACFYV010000280.1:0-7604 GCF_016759955.1 Burkholderia sp. KCJ3K979 | reverse complement strand
AGCACAACGTGCGCTCGCACGTCGTGTGTCCGGGCTTCGTGCGCACGCCGCTGGTCGACAAGCAGATTCCGGAGCAGGCGAAGGAGCTCGGCATCAGCGAAGAGGAAGTGATCAAGAAGGTGATGCTGGGCAACACGGTCGACGGCGTGTTCACGACGGTGCAGGACGTCGCGCAGACGGTGCTGTTCCTGTCGGCGTTCCCGAGCGCCGCGCTCACGGGCCAGTCGGTGGTCGTCAGCCACGGCTGGTTCATGCAGTAACGCGGGTGCGGGCGGTGTCGCCGCCCGCCGCGCTGGATTGGACGGCACAAAAAAACGCGCTCCATGGAGCGCGTTTTTCATGTCGGCAGGGCAGGGCGGTGACGGTTGCCGCCCCGGCACGGCTTTACTTCAGGACCGCTGCGACCGCATTGGCGACCGCGTCGAGGTTGCGCGTGTTCAGCGCGGCGACGCAGATTCGGCCGGTGCCGACCGCATAGATGCCGAACTCGTCGCGCAGGCGATCGACTTGTGCCGAGGTCAGGCCCGAATACGAGAACATCCCGCGCTGCGCGTTGATGAAGCTGAAATCGCGATCGACGCCGCTTGCCTTCAGGCGCTCGACGAGACCATTGCGCATCGCGCGGATGCGATCGCGCATTTCGCCGAGTTCCTGCACCCACGAAGCGTGCAGTTCCGGCGATGCGAGCACGGCTGCGACCACCGCGCCGCCGTGGGTCGGCGGGTTCGAGTAGTTCGTGCGGATCACGCGCTTCAGTTGCGACAGCACGCGCGTGGCTTCTTCCTTGCTCGACGTGATGATCGACAGCGCGCCGACACGCTCGCCGTACAGCGAGAACGACTTCGAGAACGACGACGACACGAACGCGTTCAGGTCGGCTGCGGCAAACAGGCGCACGGCGGCGGCATCGGCTTCGATGTTCTCGCCGAAGCCCTGGTAGGCCATGTCGAGGAACGGCACGAGGTTGCGCGCCTTCACGACGTCGACGACCTGTTGCCATTGCGCTTCGGTGAGATCCACGCCGGTCGGGTTGTGGCAGCACGCGTGCAGCACGACGACCGTGCCGGCCGCGTAGCCGTTCAGCGCCGACAGCATGCCTTCGAAGTTCACGCCGTTCGTGGCCGCATCGTAATACGGGTACGCGACGACTTCGAAGCCGGCCGCTTCGAACAGCGCGCGGTGGTTTTCCCAGCTGGGATCGCTGATCGCGACCTTCACGTTCGGATTCAGGGTGCGCAGGAAATCGGCGCCGATCTTCAGCGCGCCCGTGCCGCCCAGTGCCTGGGCCGTGACCACGCGGCCCGCCGCGATCAGCGGCGAGTCGTTGCCGAGCAGCAGCTTCTGCACGGCCGCATCGTAGGCGGCGATCCCGTCGATCGGCAGGTAGCCGCGCGGCAGGCCGGCCTCGACACGTGCCTTCTCCGCGTCGCGCACCGCGCGCAGCAGCGGAATCTTGCCGTCTTCGTTCGTGTACACACCGACGCCGAGGTTGACCTTGGTCGGACGCGCATCGGCGTTGAAGGCTTCGTTCAGGCCCAGGATCGGGTCGCGGGGAGCAAGCTGGACAGCGGAGAAGAGCGACATGATGATTCGGCAGTAGTGAAAAGAGGGTCAGGCTTTCAGCCGGCGGGGCGGGCGCATGGACCGCGCCCACGGCGCGACGCCGGGAAGCGCAGCAGCCTGACATTGTAGCGAATTCGTGGTGGCAGGGGCGGTGATTCCGTCGCGATTCGGGCGGCGAATCGCGATTCGGGGCGGCCGTTCCGCGTCAGGAGCCGACAGCAGTTCGCGCGGCCGTGAAGCGCTAGAATGCTTTCTTTGCCCTTGCTCCGGCCGCATTCCATGTCCGAACATCATGCCGAAGTCGGCGACGCGCTCGACGAATCCAAATTCGTCACTTTCGAAGGGTCGCCGTTCCAGCTTTACCAGCCCTATCCGCCCGCGGGCGACCAGCCGACCGCGATCGATACGCTCGTCGAAGGCGTCGGCGACGGCCTTGCCTTCCAGACGCTGCTCGGCGTAACCGGTTCGGGCAAGACCTTCACGATGGCCAACACGATCGCGCGGCTCGGCCGCCCGGCGATCGTGTTCGCGCCGAACAAGACGCTCGCGGCCCAGCTTTACGCGGAGTTTCGCGAGTTCTTCCCGCGCAACGCGGTCGAGTATTTCGTGTCGTACTACGACTACTACCAGCCTGAGGCCTACGTGCCGCAGCGCGACCTGTTCATCGAGAAGGATTCGTCGATCAACGAGCACATCGAGCAGATGCGGCTGTCGGCGACGAAGAGCCTGATGGAGCGTCGCGACGTGGTGATCGTCGCGACGGTGTCGGCGATCTACGGTATCGGCAATCCGTCCGAATACCACCAGATGATCCTGACGCTGCGCGCCGGCGACAAGCTCGGCCAGCGCGACGTGATCGCGCGATTGATCGCGATGCAATACACGCGCAACGAGCAGGACTTCCAGCGCGGCACGTTCCGCGTGCGCGGCGACACGATCGACATCTTCCCGGCCGAACACGCGGAAATGGCCGTGCGCGTCGAGCTGTTCGACGACGAAGTCGAGACGCTGCAGCTGTTCGACCCGCTGACCGGGCGCGTGCGGCAGAAGATTCCGCGTTTCACCGTGTACCCGTCGTCGCACTACGTGACGCCGCGCGATACCGTGATGCGCGCGGTCGAGACGATCAAGGACGAACTGCGCGAACGGCTCGAGTTCTTCCATCGCGACGGCAAGCTCGTCGAGGCGCAGCGCCTCGAGCAGCGCACGCGCTTCGATCTCGAAATGCTGCAGGAGCTCGGCTTCTGCAAGGGCATCGAGAACTATTCGCGGCATTTCTCGGGCGCGGCGCCCGGCGATCCGCCGCCGACGCTCGTCGACTACCTGCCGCCCGACGCGCTGATGCTGCTCGACGAATCGCACGTGCTGATCGGCCAGCTGAACGGCATGTACAACGGTGACCGCGCGCGCAAGGAAAACCTCGTCAATTACGGGTTCCGCCTGCCGTCGGCGCTCGACAACCGGCCGCTGAAGTTCCCCGAGTTCGAGCGCAAGATGCGCCAGGTCGTGTTCGTGTCGGCCACGCCGGCCGACTACGAGAAGCGCGTGACGGGGCAGATCGCCGAGCAGGTCGTGCGACCGACCGGCCTCGTCGATCCGGAAATCGAAGTGCGCCCGGCGAGCTCGCAGGTCGACGACGTGCTGACCGAGATCAACGCGCGCGTGAAGGCCGGCGAGCGCGTGCTGATCACCGTGCTGACGAAGCGCATGGCCGAACAGCTGACCGAGTTCCTGGCCGATCATGGCGTCAAGGTGCGTTACCTGCACAGCGACATCGATACGGTCGAGCGCGTCGAGATCATCCGCGACCTGCGGCTCGGCACGTTCGACGTGCTGGTCGGGATCAACCTGCTGCGCGAGGGCCTCGACATTCCCGAAGTGTCGCTCGTCGCGATCCTCGACGCGGACAAGGAAGGCTTCCTGCGCGCCGAGCGCTCGCTGATCCAGACGATCGGCCGCGCCGCGCGGAACGTGAACGGCAAGGCGATCCTCTACGCGGACAACATGACCGAGTCGATGAAGCGCGCGATCGGCGAAACCGAGCGGCGCCGCGCGAAGCAGATCGCCTACAACGAAAAGATGGGCATCACGCCGCGCGGCGTCGTGAAGCGCATCAAGGACATCATCGACGGTGTCTACAACGCCGACGACGTGCGTGCGGAGCTGAAGGAGGCGCAACAGCGCGCGAAATTCGAGGACATGTCGGAAAAGCAGCTCGCGAAGGAAATCAAGCGTCTCGAGAAGCAAATGGCCGACTACGCGAAGAACCTCGAATTCGAGAAGGCCGCCGCAACCCGCGACCAGCTTGCCGTGCTGCGCGAACGCGTGTTCGGCGCGAACGTCGGCGACCACATCAGCGGCGGCCGGTAACTCTTTCCAAGCGTCACCGAATCTTTTGGTAAAGCGCCTGTAAGCCTTGTCGGATCAGGGGTTGACGGCGCTCTCCGTTTGTTCCGAAACAGGTTCGGTGCTAAACTCCACATGTATTGAGAATAGTTCGCATTAACGTTCTTCGTCGCGTTAGTGTTTCCAGCGGGCGGCCCCGGCGGCGGCTCGCATGTCGTCAAGATAGTCAGACAAATAACAAGGAGTGTCCATGTTGGGTTCTTCGTTCATCCGCACGACGGTTGCGGTAGCGGCGGCGCTTGCCGCGATGTCGGCCTCGGCTGCCGAGTATCCGATCGGCAAGCAGCAGATCCAGGGCGGCATGGAAATCGGCGCGGTGTATCTGCAGCCGATCACGATGGACCCGGAAGGCATGATGCGCAAGGCGTCGGATTCCGACATTCACCTCGAGGCCGACATCCACGCGGTCAAGAACAACCCGACCGGTTTCGCGGAAGGCGACTGGATGCCGTACCTGCAGGTCACGTACAAGCTGACGAAGCAGGGCGACACGAAGTGGAAGGCCGAAGGCGACCTGATGGGCATGGTCGCGAGCGACGGCCCGCACTACGGCGACAACGTGAAGCTCGCCGGCCCGGGCAAGTATCACCTGACGATGGTCGTCAAGCCGCCGATGCAGTCGGGTCACATGGCGTTCGGTCGCCACGTCGACAAGGAAACGGGCGTGGGCCCGTGGTTCAAGCCCATCACGCTCGAGTACGACTTCCCGTTCGCCGGTATCGGCAAGAAGGGCGGTTACTGATCGGTGGCATCACGAACGGCGCGCTTCGGCGCGCCGTCGGCGTAGAGAACCCAGAATGAAAATTCCCCAGAAAATCGTTGCCGCGGCCGCTGCGCTGTGGCTTGCCGGCGCGGCGCATGCAGCCGATCTGCCGACGTTCAAGCTCGAGATGACGGATGGCAAGCTGAATCCTGCCCGCATCGAAGTGCCGGCCGGCCAGCGTTTCAAGATCGAGATCCGGAACACCGGCAAGGGCGCTGCCGAATTCGAGAGCGTGCAGTTGCGCAAGGAGAAGGTGCTCGCGCCGGGCGCCGATTCGTTCGTGGTCGTCGCCCCGCTGTCGCCGGGCGAATACAAGTTTTTCGACGATTTCCACCAGCAGGCACAGGGCGTGATCGTCGCGAAGTAACGCGTTTTATCTGCGTGCGGGCGCACCAGTCCCTTGCGCCGCGCGTCAGGAGGTATCGATGGGTCAGATCTTGTTCATCGTCTGGCGGGAGAGCGTCGAAGCGCTGCTCGTCGTCGGCATTCTCTATGCATGGCTGAAAAACGGCGACGACGACGCGCGCCGCGGCCTGCCTTTCCTCTGGGCCGGTGTCGGCGTCGGCCTGCTGATGGCCGTCGGCCTCGGCGCCGCGCTGGTCGGGTTCACCGAAGTGCTGTCCGGCGACGCGCAGGACTATTTCCAGACGGCGATGGTGCTGATCGCCTGCGTGCTGATCGTGCAGATGGTGCTGTGGATGCGCCGGCACGGCCGCACGCTCAAGCGCGACATGGAGCAGTCGCTGCAGCAAAGCACGCGCGATTCGAACTGGTGGGGCGTCGCCGTGCTGGTCGCGCTCGCGATCGCGCGCGAAGGCAGCGAGACGGTGATCTTCCTGTACGGCCTCGGTTTCGGCCAGTCGGGCCACGTCGACGGCAGCCAGATGCTCGCGGTCGTGATCGGCCTCGGCCTCGCGTTTCTCACGTTCTATCTGCTGCAGCTCGGCGGCAAGTACTTCTCGTGGCGGCATTTCTTCCGCGTCACCGAAGTGATGCTGCTGTTCCTCGGCGCGGGCCTGTTCCAGACCGGCGTCGACAAGCTGATCGACAAGGAAATCCTGCCGCTCGGCATCTCGCAGCTGTGGGATACGTCCGCGATCCTCGATGATTCGGGCACGTTCGGTTCGCTCGTCGCGACGCTGACCGGCTATCGCGCACACCCGGCGCTGACCAACCTGGTGGCCTATGCGGTGTACTGGGCGGTCGTCTGGTTGTTGATGAAGCGCGCGAGCCGCCGTCCGGCCGTTGCAGCGGGTCGCGCGGCATGAGCGTTGTCGCCGCCGTCAAGCCGGGCTGGCTCGCGCAGGCGGGCCAGTGGATGCAGCGCCACGGTGCGCTGATCCGCGGTATCCAGTGGATCGTCGTCGCCGTCTACGCGTTCCTGATCATCGTGCCGGCCGTGTTGCCGCTGCCGGACGATTCCGCGCATCTGTGGAACAACCTCACGCTCATCGCGCAATTCGCGTTCTGGGGCATCTGGTGGCCGTTCGTGCTGCTGTCGATGGTGATGCTCGGCCGCGTGTGGTGCGGCGTGCTGTGCCCGGAGGGCGCGCTCACGGAATATGCGAGCAAGTTCGGCCGTGGCGGCCCGATTCCGCGCTGGATCCGGTGGGGCGGCTGGCCGTTCGTCGCGTTCGGCATCACGACGATCTACGGGCAGATGGTCAGCGTGTACCAGTACCCGCTCGCGGTGCTGTTCGTGCTCGGCGGCTCGACCGTCGGCGCGATCGTGATCGGCGTGCTGTACGGCCGCGAGAAACGCGTGTGGTGCAAGTACCTGTGTCCGGTCAACGGCGTGTTCGGGCTGCTCGCGCGGCTCGCGCCGATGCGCTACAAGGTCGACGAGGATGCGTGGCGCCGTTCGTACAAGAACGGCGAGCACGGCCATCGCGTGATTCCGATCAACTGCGCGCCGCTCGTGCCGTTGCGCAACATGAAGGGCGCGGCGGACTGCCATATGTGCGGCCGCTGCAGCGGGCACCGCGACGCGATTTCGCTGTCGCTGCGCTCGCCGTCCGACGAAGTCGTGAACCTCGGTGCAGAGCGGGCCAACCCGTGGGACACCGCACTGATCCTGTACGGCCTGCTCGGCGTGGCGATCGGCGCGTTCCACTGGACCGTCAGCCCGTGGTTCGTGCAGATCAAGCAATGGCTCGCGGGCTGGTTGATCGACCACGACATCACGTGGCCGCTCGAGACCAATGCACCGTGGTTTCTGCTCACGCACTACCCGGACCGCAACGACGTATTCTCCTGGCTCGATGGCGGGCTGGTCGTCAGCTACATCGTCGGCACGGGGCTCGTGTACGGCACGGCGCTGCTGGTGTTGCTGGCCGGCGCGACGCTGATGCTCGGCCGCTTCGATCGCGTGCGCCTGCATCACCTCGCCCAGGCGTTGATCCCGATCGCGGGGGCGGGCGTGTTCCTCGGATTGTCGGCCACGACGCTGTCGTTGCTGCGCGCCGAGCATGTGCCGCTCGGCTGGGCAACCGATGTGCGCATCGCGATTCTGGTCGGCGCCAACATATGGAGTGCGTGGCTCGCGTGGAAGGTGACGGGGCGCTATGCGGCGTGGCCGCGCCGGCTCGCGGCATTCGCATGGTTCGCCGTCGGGCTGGCGGTCGTCGACAGCGCATGGTGGTTGATGTTCTGGGGGTTCTGAAGCGGCTCGCATGCCGCTTCCTTTAGCCGTCGTGCATTGATAGCCGACCTACACACGGGTGGCACGCTTCGCGCATTGGCTGCCCAAACAAAATCTATGGTCAGCCCGATTTTTGCAAGCGAGGCAGTGTTGACCTAAAGTGGACTTGCTCGAATCTATCCGGGGTCGTGGATGGAGTGATCCAGCCCCATGATGGGAGCCGCGCCGGGC
>NZ_JACFYV010000027.1:0-52343 GCF_016759955.1 Burkholderia sp. KCJ3K979 | reverse complement strand
GCAACGGCCTGCCGCTGCGCCTCGAGTTCGCGCACGAGCGGCAGCACGCGCTTGCCGAAATACTCGACTTCCTCGATGAAATGCAGGAACCCGGCCAGCACCAGATCGACGCCGATCGCCTTCAGCGCGACGATCCGCTCGGCGATCTGCTGCGGCGTGCCGATCAGGTTCGTGCGGAAGCCGTCGTTGTACTGCACGAGATCCTCGAACGTCGATTTCGCCCAGTTGCCTTCGCCTTCGGGCGACGCCTTGCCGGCCTGCTTCACCGCATCGCCGAACGCGTGCACGGCCTCGACGTGCGCATGCCGGATGATGTCGTCGAGCACGGCCTTCGCTTCTTCCTCGGTGTCGCGCGCGATCACGAACGCATTGACGCCGATGCGCACGCGATGGTTGTTCGCCGCCGCCTTCGCGCGAATGTCGTCGATCTGCGCCTTCAGGTTCTCCGGCGTATTGCCGTTCGTGAAATACCAGTCCGACACGCTCGCCGCGTTGTCGCGCGCCGCGCGCGAGCTGCCGCCCTGGAAGATTTCCGGATGCGGCTTCTGCACCGGCTTCGGGCTCAGCGTGTAATCGTTGAAGCGGTAGAAGTCGCCCTTGAACGTGAAATTGTCCTGCGTCCAGATACCCTTGAGCGCCTGGATGAATTCCTTCGAGCGTCGATAGCGTTCGTCGTGCTCGAGCCATGGCTCGCCGATCGCGGTGAATTCGCCCTTGAACCACCCGCTCACGACGTTGATCGCGATGCGTCCGTTCGAGATGTGGTCGATCGTCGCGAGCTGCTTCGCGACCACGGCCGGATGCCACGGCCCCGGCAGGATCGCGGCGAGCACCTTGAGCTTCGTCGTCGCATGCAGCAGCGCCTGGCTGAACGACACCGACTCGTGCTGGTATTCCGCGCCGTAGCCGGCCGTGAAGCGGATCTGGCTCAGCGCGTAGTCGAAGCCGGCCGCCTCGGCCGTGCGCGCGAGCTTCTGGTTGTATTCGAGGCTCCAGTCGGTGCGCTGCTCGATCGTGCTGACGACGAGGCCGCCGCTGACGTTCGGCACCCAGTACGCGAATTTGACGCCATCGGCGGAAGGGTCGGGAAGGCTCATGAAGGTGTCCTGGTCGAAGGGGAAACAAAAAAACGGCTTACGCGGCCGCGGCGGAAAGCACGGGCGCGCGCAGTTGCGGCACCGCGCGATTCACGGCGAGCGCGATGCGCTCGCGCAACGCCGGACTGGCGATCTGGTACTGGTCGAAATCGCTTTCGGACGCATACACGCCGATCGGCAGCGTGCGCGCCTGGAAGAAGCTGAACAGCGGGCGCAACTGATGGTCGATCACGAGCGCGTGCCGCTCGCTGCCGCCGGTGGCCGCGAGCAGCACCGGCACGTCGACGAGCGCGTCATGGCGCACGAGGTCGAACAGGTGCTTGAAGAGGCCCGTGTACGACGCGCGATACACCGGGCTCGCGACGACGAGTGCGTCAGCCGTCTCGATCGCGCGGATCAGCGCATCGAGATCAGGCGGTACCTGCGCACGCGTGAGCGCGCCGGCCAGCCGGCTGCCGATCTCGCCGAGTTCGATCAATCGCGTCTCGATCGGCAGCGCGGCGCCGAGCGCCGTGACGATCGCGTCGGTCAGCGCGAGCGTGCGCGACGGCCGCTGCAGGCCGCCCGATATCGCGACGACGTTGAGGGTATGGCTCATGCAATGCGTTCCCGTGGTGAAGCCGCGCGCAATGCGGCGATACCGGTTCGGGTCAGCAAGGAGCGTGCCATTGGTTCGGGTGCGTGACGGAAATTTCGTCTGCACCGCGAAGTTTCTCGCCATCGCCCGTCAGAAATGGCGCTCGACCAAATGCGCGGCAGTGGCAAGCGTTCCGGCTCACGCGTCACATCGATATTCCGTCACGCGATGAACCCCGTGCAGCGGATCTGCTGATGCGATGCTGATCAGGCAGCAGCGCATCACGCGCGATAGCGCTGAATTTGATGCCGTGACATCACTGCACCGCCGCTCTTCCGCGCCATGGCGGGTTCCGCAGCAATCGCGCTTTGGTTATCAGAAATCGATGCTTTTCGCGCGCGGCGAAACGTTCAACACTTTGCTGGTTACGCAGCAGCCGGCCCGCATTGCCCGGCCATCCAACGGTTCATCGCCATGACTTCCATTTCCGCATCGCCGCGCCCGCTCAATCTTCGTGTCGTTACCGCTTCCCGCGACCCCGCAGGCCTTCAAGCCGCGGCGCCCGTGCACACGCTGCCCGAACGTCACGCGCAGGCCCGCGCGCAGGCGCAGGTGTTCGCCGATCCGTGTTCGCTCGCGCTGCTCGAACAGGTTCGCCGCGTCGCGCCGAGTGACGCGAACGTGCTGATCGTCGGCGAGACGGGCACCGGCAAGGAACTGATCGCGCGCCACGTGCACGAGCTCGGCGCCCGTCGCGACGGGCCGTTCGTCGCGGTGAACTGCGGCGCGTTCTCTGAGACGCTCGTCGACAGCGAACTGTTCGGCCACGAGAAAGGCGCGTTTACCGGCGCATTCAGCGCGAAGCCCGGCTGGTTCGAAGCCGCGCACGGCGGCACGCTGTTTCTCGACGAAATCGGCGACCTGCCGCTCGCGATGCAGGTCAAGCTGCTGCGCGTGCTGCAGGAGCGCGAGGTCGTGCGGCTCGGTTCGCGCACCGGGATTCCGGTCGACGTACGGGTGGTCGCGGCGACCAACGTCGACTTGCAACAGGCGGTCGCGGCCGGGAAGTTTCGTGGCGACCTGTTCTACCGGCTCAACGTCGTGCAGCTCCCGGTCCCGCCGTTGCGCGACCGCCCGGGCGACATCCTGCCGCTCGCGCGCCACTTCTTCGACATTTACCGCGACCGGCTCGGCGGCGGCCCGCGCCGCATCGATCCGCGCGCCGAGCGACGGCTCCAGGCGCACGGCTGGCCCGGCAATATCCGCGAACTGGAGAATGTGATCCATCATGCGCTGCTCGTGAGCCGTCACGACGTGCTGCAGGACACCGACCTGCACATCGCGCCGCCGTGTGTGCCGGTCGTGACCGCGCAGGCAACCGAGTCGTCCGCCGATGCACAGGCGGCGCTCGAGCATGCGCTGCGCGACCTGTTCGATGACGGGCACGGCAACCTGTTCGAACACATCGAGGACACCGTGATGCGTGTCGCGTTCGAATTCAGTCACCGCAACCAGATCCGCGCCGCGCAGTTGCTCGGCATCAGCCGCAACGTGCTGCGCGCGCGACTGATTCGCGCGAAGGCGATCACCGCGCTGAAATAGCGGCACCCGGCGGGCGCCGTCGCTCGACCCCGGCGCCATCGCAGCGCGATCCGTGCCGCAACGTCCGAACCTGATGTATCTTGGCGCGAAGCGTACGTTTCGTTGTCCACCCCGCACCCGGTCGCCCGTTACGCGGCCATCCGCGACCGGCAACGACGCACGCACGATCCTCCGCAACACGAAAGCCGTCCGGCGCCCGTGCGCGCCCGGCCGAGCCCTGTTCACCCGTCCGGAATCCGTCGCCATGAAGAAGCTTGTGAACCGCCCGTCCGACGTCGTGCGAGAAATGCTGGAAGGCATCGCACGGCAATCGCCGCATCTCGCGATCCTCGGCGACGAGCACGTGCTCGTCCGCCAGCCGCTGCCGGAGCCGTCGCAGCGGCCGGTCGCGATCCTGTCCGGCGGCGGCAGCGGCCACGAGCCCGCGCACGGCGGCTACGTCGGCGAAGGGATGCTGAGCGCCGCCGTGTGCGGCGAAGTGTTCACGTCGCCGTCGACCGACGCCGTGCTCGCCGCGATCCGCGCGAGCGCCGGCCCGAACGGCGCGCTGCTGATCGTGAAGAACTACACCGGCGACCGGCTCAATTTCGGGCTCGCCGCCGAACTGGCGCGCGCGGAAGGCATTCCGGTCGAAACCGTCATCGTCGCCGACGACGTGTCGCTGCGCGGCCGCGTCGAGCGCGGCCAGCGGCGCGGGATCGCCGGCACGGTGCTGATCCACAAGCTCGCGGGCGCCGCCGCCGCGCGCGGACTGCCGCTGGCCCGCGTCGCGAGCATCGCGCGCGACGCGGCGGCCGAGCTCGGCACGATGGGCGTCGCGCTCGACGGCTGCACGATCCCGGGCGCAGACAAATCGGGCTTCAGCCTCGCCGATCACGAGATCGAGCTGGGCCTGGGCATCCACGGCGAGAAAGGCGTCGAGCGCCGCGCGCCGCTGCCGGCCGATGCGCTGGCCGACACGCTGCTGTCGAGCATCGTCGCCGATCTCGTGCTCGACCGCGACGAACGCGTCGCGCTGTTCGTCAACGGCCTCGGCGCGACGCCGGACATGGAGCTCGCGATCGTGCTGCGCGCCGCGTTCGACAACCTGAGCCGGCGCGGCATCGTCATCGCGCGCGCATGGGCCGGCACGTTCCTGTCCGCGCTGAACATGCCGGGCTGCTCGATCTCGGTGCTGCGGCTGAACGACGAACGCGCGGCGCTGCTCGACGCGCCGACGCAAGCGCGCGCCTGGCCGGGCGGCGGCCTCGTGAACACGCGGATTCGCATGGCCGCAGCCGTGTCGCAAGATGCACCGCCGCCGCCGCTCGATGCGGCCGGCCGCGCGTGGGCCGCGCGCCTGCAACCGGCGCTGCACGCGGTGGCGCAGACGCTGATCGACCACGAGCAGACGCTGACGGATCTCGACGCGGCAGCCGGCGACGGCGATCTCGGCGCGAGCATGCGGCGCGCCGCGCAGGCGATCCTCGAATTGCCCGACACCGCGTACGGCACGCCGTCCGGTGCGCTCGCGGCGCTCGGCGCCGCATTGCGCCGCGCGATCGCCGGCAGCTCCGGGCCGTTCTATGCGACCGCGCTGCTGCGCGCGTCACGCCGGCTGGCCGGTGGCGCCGATAGCGCCGAGCCGTCGCCGCGCGACTGGGCCGCGGCGTTCCGCGCGGCGGTGGATGCGATCAGCGAACTCGGCGGCGCGCAGGCGGGCGACCGGACGATGCTCGATGCGCTGGTGCCGGCCGTCGACGCATTCGGCCGCGCGCTCGACGGCGATCGCGATCCCGCGAGTGCCTGGGCGGCGGCCGTCGAAGCGGCGGAACGAGGCGCGGAGGAAACGACACGCATGACGCCGCGCGCGGGACGGGCCAGCTATCTCGGCGAGCGCGCGATCGGCACGCCGGACGGCGGCGCGGTGGCCGTGTCGTACTGGCTGCGCGCGCTGCTGCCGCACGTGCGATAACGCGCGCGCAGCCGCGCTCAGACGCCCTCGACCAGCACCGCGCGATAGCGCGCGCCCTTGAACCGGTGCTGGACAACCGCCTGGTATTCGGGGCCGCGATACCACGCGTGCGCGGCCTCCTTCGACGGGAACTCGACGATCACGACGCCTTCCGGGCCTTCACCCTCGAGGATTTCCTGCGGCCCATAGGCGGCGAGCACCTTCACCGGATGGCCGGCAAGGGTCGCGCCGACCTTGCTCGCGTAGATGTCGAGCTCATGCTGGTCCTGCGTGCTTTCCCGCGTAAAGACGATGTAGGTCGCCACGATATGCGCTCCTGATCAAGGGTGAAAAAAGGGACGCCACGCGCGGCACGGTCCGAGGAATCCGGCGTGGCAGCGCGCAGCTTACCGCCGTTCGCCGGCCGGCGCCGCGACGAGCCGGCCACGGCCTGCGCGTGCCGCCCCCCCGGCGCGGGAAAACCCCGATTCCCACATCGTCCTATGACATCCGGCATCGCAAATTGGCGGGATTACTTTGATCCTCGTCGGCGCCCGCCCGGGCGCATGCTGATAGCGAGGACCCCTCATGCGATACGTGCCATCGTGGACTTCCGTTTCCGCCGCGTCGTCGATTCCCGACGACGCGACCACCCAACGCGGCGACGAGCCGCACAGCCTGCCGCGGGTCGCGATCGCGGCCGCCGCGCTCGGCAATGCGACCGAATGGTTCGATTACGGCATTTACGCGTACGGCCTCGCGTACATTTCCGCCGCGCTGTTTCCCGGCAACACCGCGAGCGCGACGCTGTTCGCCCTCGGCACGTTTGCGATCTCGTTCCTGATCCGCCCGCTCGGCGGGCTGTTCTGGGGGCCGCTCGGCGACCGGCTCGGCCGCAAGCGCGTGCTCGCGCTGACGGTCCTGACGATGTCGGGCGCCACGTTGCTCGTCGGCGTGCTGCCGAGCTATGCGACGGCCGGCTGGCTCGCGCCGGCCGCGCTGATCGTGCTGCGCATGGTGCAAGGCTTCTCGACCGGCGGCGAATACGGCGGTGCAGCGACCTTCATCGCCGAATACGCACCCGATTCGCGGCGCGGCCTGTGCGGCAGCTTCCTCGAATTCGCGACGCTCGCCGGCTTCTCGCTCGGCGCATTCCTGATGCTCGGCTTCGCGCTGCTGCTCGGCGATTCGGCGATGCATGCGTGGGGCTGGCGCCTGCCGTTCCTCGTCGCGGCGCCGCTCGGCCTGATCGGCTTCTACCTGCGCTCGCGCCTCGAGGAAACGCCGGTGTTCCGCGAGCTGGAGGAACAGGCGCACCGCCGCGAGAAAAACGCCACCGCCGCGCTGCCGATCCGGCTGCTGCTGGTGCGCTATGCGAAGCCGCTGCTGCTGCTCGGCGGGCTGGTCGTCGCGCTGAACGTCGTCAACTACGTGCTGCTCGCGTACATGCCGACCTACATGCACAAGGAACTCGGCGTGAGCGAGAACATGTCGCTGCTGATTCCGCTGATCGGCATGCTCGCGATGATGGTGCTGCTGCCGTTCGCCGGCTGGCTGTCGGACCGCGTCGGCCGCAAGACGATGTGGTGGTTCTCGCTCGTCGGGCTGTTCGTCGCGGCCGTGCCGATGTTCACGCTGATGACGCACGGCCCGCTCGGCGCGTTCATCGGCTTTGCGGTACTCGGCGTGCTCTACGTGCCGCAGCTCGCCACCATTTCCGCGATGTTCCCGGCGATGTTCCCGACCCACGTCCGCTATGCGGGCATGGCGATCGCATACAACGTGTCGACGTCGCTGTTCGGCGGCACCGCGCCGATCGTCAACGACTGGCTGATCGGCAAGACCGGCAACGCGCTGATTCCCGCGTACTACATGATGGCTGCGTGCGCGGTCGGGCTGGTCGCGCTGCTGGCGGTGATCGAGACGCGCGGGTGTTCGCTGCGCGGGGAAACGCTTCCCGGTCAGCCGGGTTGACCCGCGCGCCGGCGGTTCCCGGCATCCCATAAACGGCATCCATTGCATCGCCCGCCTTCCGGCAACGGACGGCGGGCGATGCGCATTTCGGGCGGCGAAGGCCGCTGTCGGATTGTTGTCGTCCGGACAACACGATGTGCACCCCTGCGGCGCTGTTGGCGTGTGTAGGCCGTCACTACAATCGCTGACATGCTCGATCGGAATCCGGGCGCACCGAAATGCGCGACCTTCGCGATCGCGCTCGCGAACCGCTCTGCGCCGCGCAGTGCGGACTACCTCACTCAAAGAACAGGATTACTGAACATGAACGCACCCATCCGCAACGTCCAGCCGGTCATCGACCGCCTGGGCAACGAAGGTTCAGGCGAGCTCGTTCCGTCCCGCTACGCCGTGCGCATCGGCGATGTCGACGTCGTGCTGATCAGTGACGGCGTACTGCCGCTGCCGACTTCCACCATGTCCACCAATGTGAGCGAAGCGGACCGCAACGCCTGGTTCGACGGCCGTTTCCTGCAACGCGACATGTTCGACTGGGCGCTCAACATCGCGCTCGTGCGCAGCGCCGATCGCCTGATCCTGATCGATTCGGGCGTGGGCGATGGCTTCGAATACTTCACGCGCGCCGGGCGCTCGGTGATGCGCGTGGAATCGGCCGGCATCGACCTGGCCGCGATCACCGATATCGTGATCACGCATATGCACATGGATCACGTCGGCGGGCTGAACGTCGACGGCGTCAAGGCGAAGCTGCGCCCCGACGTACGCATTCACGTATCGGCAGCGGAAGTGGCGTTCTGGAACAATCCGGACTTCAGTAAGACGGTGATGCCGGACACCGTTCCGCCCGCGCTGCGCAAGGCGGCGGCGAGGTTCGTCGAACTGTATGGCGAAAACATCGTGCAATTCGACCGCACCGTGGAAGTCGCCGCGGGCGTGTCGGCGCGCGTGACGGGCGGGCATACGCCGGGGCACTGCGTGGTCGACATCGCATCGAACGGGGAAAAGCTGACGTTCGCGGGCGACGCGATCTTCGAAGTCAACTTCGACCATCCCGACTGGCAAAACGGCTTCGAACACGATCCGGACGCGGCGGTCGACGTGCGTCTCGCGCTGTTCAACGAAGCGGCCGACACTGGCGCACTGCTGGCCGCGGCGCATGTCGCGTTCCCGTCCATCGGGCATGTTGCACGGAACGGCGACGGCTTCCGTTTCGTTCCGGTCGTGTGGGATTACTGAATGACGATCGGTAGCCGGCGCGCACCGTACACCACGCATTGACGTTTTCCCGCACCGTACCGGCAAGAAAAAACGCCGCCGCACTTGCATGCGGCGGCGTCATCTCGCGCGTCGAAACGCGCATCAGGACCGCTCGAATATCACGCGACAGCCGAAATATTCCGCTCGGCGACCTCGTCCACCGCCTTCTTCACGATCCCGACGATCTCGTCGGCTTCCTCGCGCGTCATCACGAGCGGCGGCGCAAAGCCGAGAATGTCGCCGTGCGGCATCGCCCGCGCGATCACGCCGCGCTGCAGCGCGGCTGCCGACACCTGCGCACCGATCTTCAGCGCGGGATCGAACGGCGTGCGCGCGTCCTTGTCGGCCATGAACTCGAGCGCGGCCAGCATGCCGACGCTGCGCACCTCGCCGACGAGCGGATGCGTGCCGAAGGCGTCGCGCAGCTTTGCGCCGAAATACGCGCCCACTTCCGCCGCGTTGCCGACCAGGTTCTCGCGCTCCAGAATCGCGAGATTCGCAAGCGCGGCGGCCGCGCATACCGGATGGCCCGAATACGTCCAGCCGTGCCCCATCGGCCCGTGTTCCTGCGAGCCGCGCGCGATCACGTCCCACACCTTCTCGCCGACGATCACGCCCGACAGCGGCGCATACGCACTCGTCAACCCTTTCGCGACGGTAATCAGGTCGGGCTCGATCCCGAAGTGCTGCGCACCCATCTTCGAACCGAGCCGCCCGAACCCGCACACGACTTCATCGGAGATCAGCAGGATGTCGTGCTTGCGCAGCACGGCCTGGATCGCGGGCCAGTAGCCGGCCGGCGGCTCGATGATGCCACCCGTGCCCATCACCGGCTCCGCGATGAACGCGGCGACCGTATCGGCGCCCTCGCGCGCGATCAGCTTCTCGAGTTCGTCGACGCAGTACGCAACGAACTGCGCCTCGCTCATGCCCGCAGGCGCCTTGCGATACCAGTGCGGACACACCGTATGCTTCACGCGGTCGATCGGCAGGTCGAAATGCTGGTGGAAGCTCGGCAGGCCCGTGAGGCTGCCCGTCACGATGCCCGAGCCGTGATAGCCGCGCTCGCGCGAGATGATCTTCTTCTTGTTCGGGCGGCCGAGCACGTTGTTGTAGTACCAGACGATCTTGACCTGTGTCTCGTTCGCGTCGGAACCCGACATCCCGTAATAGACCTTCTTCATCCCCGCCGGCGACCAGTCGATGATGCGCGACGACAGCTCGATGATCGCGTCCGACGAATGGCCGACATACGTGTGGTAGTACGCGAGCTGCTTCGCCTGCTCGTACATCGCGTCGGCCACTTCGGTGCGGCCGTAGCCGATGTTCACGCAATAGAGCCCGGCAAACGCGTCGATATAACGCTTGCCCTGGTGATCCTCGATGCGAATGCCTTCGCCGCCGCGCACGATCTTGCCCGGCAGCGCGCCGGTCTCGTGGTCGTACGCGTGCGTCGACGGGTGCATGAAGTGGGCGCGGTCCTCGCGCAGCAGTGCGTCGATCGATTTTTGCATGGTGTGCTCCTTTGAATGGGTCAGGCCGTCGCCGCGACAGGCAGGCCGAGATTGCCGAGGCAGAAGTATTTGATTTCGGTGAACGGCTCGAAGCCTTCGGCGCCGCCTTCGCGCCCGAGGCCCGACGCCTTCATCCCGCCGAACGGGATCGGCGCACCGGTGAATTTCACGCCGTTGACCGACACCATCGCGAAGTCGAGCCGCCGCACGAGCTGGAAGATCGTGTCGATGCGCGTGGCGCACACGTAGGCGGCGAGGCCGTACTCGGTGTCGTTGGCCGTTTCGACCGCTTCGTCGAGCGTGTCGAACGCGCTGACGGCCGAGATCGGCGCGAAGTTTTCCTCGTCGACCACGCGCATGCCGGGCGCGGCATCCGCGATCACGGTCGGCTCGTAGAACCAGCCGCCGAGCGCATGCGGCCGGCCGCCCGCGACGATGCGCGCGCCGCGCGCCCGCGCGTCCTCGACGCGCGCCACGGTCGCGTCGAACGCGGCCTGATGCATCAGCGGCCCGACGTCCACGCCCTGCTCGAACGCCGGCCCCGTCTTCAGCGCGCGCACCGCGTGCGCATACCGTTCGACGAACGCGTCGTACAGCGGGCGCGCGACGAGCATCCGGTTCGCCGCGCAGCAGTCCTGGCCGGAGGTCTGGAACTTCGCGCCGACGGCAATCCGCACGGCCTGATCGAGATCCGCATCCTCGGTCACGATGAACGGCGCATTGCCGCCCAGTTCGAGCGCGACCTTGCGGATGCCCGCCTTCGCGGCGGTTTCGGTCACGAGCCGCCCGACGCGCGTCGAGCCGGTGAAGCTCACCGCACGCACGCGCGCATCGCCGACCAGCGTTTCCATCGCCATCTGCGGCTCGCCGAGCACCACGTTGAACACGCCGGCCGGCAAGCCGGCCTCGTCGGCGAGTTGCGCGAGCGCGAGCGCGGAGAACGGCGTCTCGTGCGCGGGCTTCACGACCACCGCGCAACCGACCGCGATCGCGGCCGCCGCCTTGCGCGTGATCATCGCGGCCGGGAAATTCCACGGCGTGATCAGCGCCGCGACGCCGACCGGCTCCATCACGGTGCCGAGATGCGCGCCGTCGATGTGGGTCGGGATCGTGCGGCCCGCGACGCGTTTCGCCTCGTTCGCGAACCATTCGACGAAGCTCGCCGCATAGCGGATCTCGCCGCGCGCTTCGGCCAGCGGCTTGCCCTGTTCGAGCGACAGCAGCGCGGCCAGATCGTCGACGTGACGCAGGATCAGCGCATGCCAGCGCAGCAATGCGGCGCTGCGAACGGCTTGCGGCGTCCAGCGCCAGGTGTCGTACGCGCGCTGCGCGGCGTCGACGGCCGCGACGATCTGCGCGCGTTCGAGCATCGGCACGTGGCCGATCACGGCCTGGTCGGCGGGGTTCACGACGGCGACCGTCGCGGCACTGTCGCTGTGGATCCAGCGACCGTCGACGTAGCAGGTCGACTTGAACAGAACGGGGTGTCCGGGCAGCATGCTGCGTCTCCTCGTTGGTGGGCACGGACTTCATTGTGTCGCGCCGGCGCATCCGGAAATTTCGGTTTGCACGGCTCGAAATGCCGGTTTTTTCCGTATTGCCGCGCGCCGGCGCGAACTTTTACAGCCAGTCCGGCGCGCCGCCGGATGCGCACTTCACGACCTTCGTCACGATGTACGTGAAGTAGCGCTCGATGCCGAGGTCTTCCATCAGCAACGCATCGATGAAGCGCTGGTAATGGTCGATGTCGCGCGCGACCACGTGCAGCACGTAATCGACGCCGCCGCCCGTCGCATAGCATTGCGCGACCTCGGGTGCCGCGGCCACGCGATCCTCGAAGCGTCGCATGTCGGGCGCGGTGTGCCGCGACAGCGTCACCTCGACGACGATGCGGCTGCCGGAGAACGTGCCGATCCAGTCGACGTCCGCGCGATAGCCGCGGATCACGCCGCTTTCCTCGAGCTTGCGCACGCGCTCCCATGCCGGCGAAATCGACAGGTTCACGGCTTCCGCGAGCTTCGACTTCGTGATGCGCCCGTCGCGCTCGAGCAGGCGCAGGATCGCGAGGTCGTATCGGTCGAGCTTGATCACGTCGTGCGTGTCCTCATACGGCCACCGGAATGTTGCGCTCGACGATGTCGGCGACCACCGCGATCGTGTCGCCCGGCTGCACGATGCCCGGGAAGTGCCGGGCCGCGAGCAGCCCGCGCCGCCGCGCGACGTATTCGATCGGCGTGACGCCCGTGCGATCGATGTCGTGCACGCGCGCGAGCACGTCGCCGGCCTCCACCTCGCTGCCGAGATCGCGGCACATTTCGAGCAGCCCGCGATGCTCGCTGGTCGTGAAGCACGAGCCGTCCGGCATGTCGAGCAGCGTCGTCGTGCTGCGACGGGCATTGCCGTCGATGACGTCCTTCGCGATCACGCCCGCATGCGCGAGAAATCCATATACGCCGCGCTCGGCGATCGCGACGCTCGCCGCCGTCGACGTGCCGCCACCGCCCAGCTCGGTCGACACGAACACCTTGCCGGCTTCCTCGGCCGCGCTGTCGTAGAGGCCGACGCTGTCGAGTTCCAGCATGCGCATCGAATACGGCGCGCCGAACGCGCGCATCGCACGCTCGCAGCGTGCTTCCTGATCGCGGTTCTCCAGCACGTGAATCGCCGCGAACGGCACGAAGTCGAGCGTGCGGCCGCCCGCGTGAATGTCGAGCACGTGCGTCGCGAGCGGCAGCAAATGGCGCTGGAAGTAGTCGGCGATCTTCTCGGTCACGGTGCCGTCCGGGCGGCCCGGGAAGCTGCGGTTCAGGTTCCCGGCATCGATCGGCGACGTGCGGCAACCGGCGCGGAACGCCGGGTAGTTCATGAACGGCACGACGATCACGCGGCCGGTCACGTCGGCCGCCTTCAGCGAACCGGCGAGCTTCGACAGCGCGACCGGCCCTTCGTATTCGTCGCCGTGATTGCCGCCGGTCAGCAACACCGTCGGCCCGTCGCCGCGCTTCACGACGGTCACCGGAATCATGATCGAGCCCCACGCGGAATCGTCGCGCGAGTAAGGCAGCTTCAGGAAGCCGTGCTGTTCGCCGTCCGCGTCGAAATCGACGGTCGGCGTAATCGGGGAAGCACGCATCGCCCTACTCCTTCACGAACAGCTTGCGCGGCACGTTGCAGAACGTCTCGGCGCCGGTCTCGGTGATCAGGATGCTCTCCGTGATCTCCAGCCCCCAGTCGTCGAGCCACAGCCCCGGCATGAAATGGAACGTCATGCCGGGTTCGAGCACCGTCCGGTCGCCCGGACGCAGGCTCATCGTGCGCTCGCCCCAGTCGGGCGGATAGCTCGCGCCGATCGGATAGCCGCAGCGGCTGTCCTTGTCGATACCGGCGCGGCGCAGCACCGCGAAGAATGCGTTCGCGATGTCCTCGCATACGTTGCCGGGTTTCGCGGCCGCGAGCCCGGCCTCGATCCCTTCGACCGCCGCGCGCTCGCCTTCGATGAAGTGCGCGGGCGGCTTGCCGAGATAGACGGTGCGCGACAGCGGGCAGTGATAGCGGCGGTAGCAGCCGGCGATTTCGAAGAACGTGCCGGCGCCGCGCGCGAACGTCGAGTCGTCCCACGTCAGGTGCGGCGCGGCCGCGTCGGCGCCGGTCGGCAGCAGCGGCACGATCGCCGGGTAGTCGCCGCCGAAGCCGTCGGCGCCGCCGATGCCGGTCGCGTAAATCTGCGCGACCAGGTCGCTCTTCTTCATGCCCGGCTCGATCGTCTCGACGATGTGCGCATGCATCCGCTCGACGATGCGCGCGGCCACGCGCATGTATTCGATCTCGCGCGGCGACTTCACCGCGCGCTGCCAGTTGACGAGCGCGGTCGCGTCGACCCAGCGCGCGCCCGGCAGATGCTTCTGCAACGACGCGTACGCCGCCGCGCTGAAGTAGTAGTTGTCGAGCTCGACGCCGATGCGCAACGTGTTCCAGCCGCGCGCCGCGATCACCTCGGTCGACAGGTAATCCATCGGATGGCATGCGCTCGACTGCACGTAATGGTCGGGATAGCCGACGATGTTCTCGTGCGCCATGAACGCGGTGCGCTTCGCGCCGTTCGCGTCCTGGTTGCGGCCGAACCACACGGGTTCGCCGTCCAGCGCGAGCAGCACGCACTGGTGCACGTAGAACGACCAGCCGTCATAGCCGGTCAGCCAGCCCATGTTGGTCGGGTCGGTGACGATCAGCAGGTCGATGCCGGCCCGCTCCATCGCCGCGCGCGTCTTCGCGATCCGCGCGGCATATTCGCTGCGCGCGAACGCGAGACGCGGCGCGGCTGTCTGGGTTTCGATGACTGCGGACATCTGTCTCCTCTCAAGTCGTGAGGTCGTTGTGAAAGATCGTGCCTGCTTGCGCCGCCCGCGCGCGTTGCAGCGCGAGCACGGCGATTGCGGTGTCCTGCGCGCCGGTGCCGGTCAGGTCGCAGATCGTGATGTCGTCGCGATGCGTGCGGCCGTCGCGGCGGCCGGCGATCACTTCGCCGAGTTCGGGAAACACGGCGTCGGCTGCAACGGCCCCGGCCGCGATCGCGTGCGCGAGTTCGCCGGCCACGCGGGTCTGCTGCAGCCGGTCGCAAAAATACCGTGCGGCGCCGAACACCGACGGCGCGAGTTCGGTCTTGTAATCGGCGTCCGAGCCCATCGCCGTCACGTGCAGCCCCGGGTGCAGGTCTTCCGCGTGCACGAGCGGCGCTCGGCTCGGCGTGGTCGTCACCGCGATGTCTGCGTCGGCCAGTGCCTCATGCACCGAGCGCGCGACGATCGCGTCGATTCCATGCGCGGCACGCACGTCGGCCGCGAAGCGCGCGGCACGTTCGGCGTCGCGCGCCCACACCGTCACGTGCGAGATGTCGCGCACCAGCATCAGCGCGGCCAGTTGCAGCCGTGCCTGCTCGCCCGCGCCGACGATCGCCGCGCGGCGCGCATCGGCGCGCGCGAGCCGGCGCGCGGCCACGGCGCCGGCCGCCGCGGTGCGCACGGCCGTCAGGTAGCCGTTGTCGAGCAGGACGGCCTCGGTCAGGCCGGTGCGCGCGGACAGCACGAGCATCAGCCCGTTCAGGCTCGGCAACCCGAGCGACGGGTTGTCGAAGAAGCCGGGGCTGACCTTGATCGCGAAGCTGTCGAAGCGCGGCAGGTATGCGGTCTTCACGTCGACTTCGGCGTGGCGCGCCGGCAGCGCGAGATTCAGGATCGGCGGCATCACGACCGCGTCGGTCGCGAGCGACGCGAACGCGGCCTCGACCTGGTCGATCGCGGCGAGATCGAGCGGCACCAGCGCACGCAATTGCGCCTGGCCGAGCAACGTGACGGGATGGGCCATGTCAGTTCTCCGAAACGAGCCGGCGATGCGCGGCCATGTCGATGTTCGCGCCGCTCACGACGACCACGATCGGGCCGCCGCGGTCGCGGCGCACGATCCGCTCGTCCAGCAACGCGGCGAGGCCGACCGCACCGGCGCCTTCGACGACGAGCCGCTCTTCGCGATACGCATGCGCGATGCCGCGCGCGATCGACGGCTCGTCGAGCAGCACGACGTCGTCGGCCAGCGCGCGCGTCATGTCGAACGTGTAGCGGTTGTCGAGGCCGATGCCGCCGCCAAGCGAATCGGCCAGCGTCGGCTGCTCGGCGACGTCGACCGGGCGGCCGGCCGCGAGGCTCGCATGCATCGCGGCGCCGCGCGCCATCGATACGCCGATCACCTCGATCGGCGGCCGAATCGCCTTCGCGGCAAACGCGACGCCGCTGAACAGGCCGCCGCCCGACAGCGGTACGACGAGCGTCGCCGTATCGGGCAGCGCTTCGAGGATCTCGACGCCGATCGTCGCCTGGCCCGCGATGATGCGCGGATCGTCGAACGGCGGTACGTACGCATAGCCTTCGTCGCGCACCAGGCGCCGTGCTTCGGCCTGCGCGTCGTCCTGGCTCTCGCCGACGATCACCACGCGCGCGCCGAGCGCCGCGACCGCCTCGACCTTGTTGGCCGGCACCAGCGACGACATGCAGACGGCCGCGTCGATGCCGAGCGCGCGTGCCGCATGCGCGACAGCGCGGCCGTGGTTGCCGGTCGACGCGGTGACCACGCGCGTCACGCGTTGCGCGGCGATTTCCGCGAGTGCATTGGTCGCGCCGCGCAGCTTGAAGCTGCCGGTCGGCTGCAGCGTTTCGAGCTTCAGGTAGACGGGGGCGCCCGCGCGCGCGGACAGCGCGGCGGACGCGACGAGCGGCGTACCGTCGGCGCGCCCGGCGAGGCGACGGCGCGCGCGGTAAACGTCGGACAGCGACAGGAAAGACATGGAACGCGCGCCTCGCGACGAATGTGATGCGATCCAGTCTAATGTTCCAAATCGCGCTTTCGAATGTCCTGATACATTGCGCGCGACATCGCGGCAGCGCCGCCGGTTCAGTGGAAATCGTTCAGGTGCGGATACTGTTCGAACACGCCCGCGATCGTCTCGAGCGCCGCGTTGCACGCGGCATCGGAGGTTTCGGCGCCGATGCACACGCGTACCGCGTTCGGCCGCTCCGTGCCGCCGACGAGAAACGGATCGGGCGACGTCACCGCGATCTTGCGGGAGCGCAGTTCGCGCACGATCCGCTCGGCCTGCCAGTAGTCGGGCACGCGCAGCCAGGCCGACAGCGCGTTCGGGTGCGCACCGAGCACATACGGCCCCAGCGCGGCCTTCACCCTCTCCTGACGCGCCGCGAGCCGCTGGCGCTGCAGTTCGACGAGCCGCCGCGCGGTGCCGTCGGCGATCCAGCGCGTCGCGATCTCCGCGATCGGCGACGTCGCCATCCAGCAGCTCACGCGCAGCACGCTCTCGACGCGCAACGCGAGCCGCCGCGGCATCGCGAGATAGCCCGTGCGCAATCCGGTCAGCACCGATTTCGTCATGCTCGTGCAGTAGAAGCCGAGCTCCGGGATCAGGCTGGCGATCGGCGTGCCCGTCTTCTCGGGCAGCGGGCCGTACACGTCGTCCTCGATCACGTACACGCCGTAGCGCGTCGCGATGCGCGCGATCGAGCGCCGCCGCGACTCGGGCATCAGCGACACGGTTGGGTTATTGAGGGTCGGCGTGCAGACGAGCGCACTGATCCGTTCGCTGTCGCACATCTCCTCGAAATGTTCGGGACGGATGCCGTGCTCGTCCATCTCGAGCCCCTTCAGCGTAAACCCGAGCACGTTCGCGGAGCCGATCACGCCGTGATCGGTCAGGCTCTCGCACAACACGGTGTCGCCCGGCCCGACGATCGACGCGAGCGCGAGAAAGATGCCATGCGCCGCGCCGTTCGTGATCAGCAATGATTCGCGGTGCACCGGCATGTTCAGCGACGCGAGCCATGCGGCGCCGGCGTCGCGATGCGCATCGAGGCCGGCGATCGGCCGGAACGAGCGAATCCACGGCTGATCGTCGGTGCCGGCCAGCGCCGTGCACACGCTGCGCCACGCGGCATCGTGCTCGGGCGTGTGCACGATGCGGGCGATCGAGAAGTCGACCAGTTCGCGCTCGGTCGTATCGAGGATGTAGTTCGACATCGATTCCGTCACGCGCGCGGCCACGAAGCTGCCGCGGCCGACCTCGCAGCGGATCAGCCCCTGGCGCTCCAGTTCCTTGTACGCGTTGGTGACGGTCTGCACGCTGACGCCGAGGCTCGACGCGACGTCGCGCTGCGGCGCGAGCCGGGCGCCCGGCGCGAGCGCGCCGTTCTCGATGTCGCTGGCGATCGCCTTCACGAGCCGCTTGTATTTCGACTCGATGCCGTGCACCGCGCCGAGCGCGTCGCGCCAGCCTGCCGATACCTCGGTCCGTCCCATCTCGATGTCTCCGTCGTGGCTTCCGCATGGTCGCTCAGAAAGACACCCTGAAAATATTGTCCTAGTGCAATCGCGCGCGCGAAAGCAGGACGTTGCGGGTCGAATCGGACGGTGCAATCGGCGTGCCCGCACGGACGCCGGCGCGGCACCTCGATTGTTCGGAGGAATGTCGCGGGAGCGGCTACCCGCGCAGAATGCGCCGTGCCTTCAGGATCACCGGCATGTCGACCATCCTGCCGTCGAGCGCGACCGCCGCGCCGCCGCTCGCGTCGACGGCATCGAGCACGCGCCGCGCCCACGCATGCTCCGCGTCGGTCCACGCATACGCGCGATGCACCGCGTCGAGCTGCTTCGGGTGAATGCACAGTTTTCCGCCGAAGCCGAACCGCCGCGCGTGGCGCGCATGCCGTTCGATCGCGGCGGGATCGTCGATGATCGTCGACACGCCGTCGACCGGCGGCGCGATGCCGGCCAGCCGCGACGCGAGCACGATCCGCGAGCGGAATGCGTTCAACTCTTCCCCGTCGCCGTCGATGCCGAGATCGACCTGGAAATCGAGCGTGCCGAACGCCACGCGCACGACGCGCGGCGCGGCACACACCTGATCGAGCCCTGCGATCCCGGCCGCCGTCTCGACGATCGGCAGCAGTTCGAGCGCGCCGTGCGCGTGCGCGAGCACGGCATCGAGCTGCGCACGTGTCTCGCATTTCGGCAGCATCACGCCGGCTGTGCCCGGATGCGCGGCGATCGCGGCGAGGTCGTCGGCGAACCACACGGTATCGACCGCATTCACACGCACCCACACGGGCCGCGCGGCATCGAGCCGCGCGACGACCGCGTCGCGCGCCGTCGGCTTGCCGTCCGGCGGCACCGCGTCCTCGAGATCCACGATCACCGCGTCGGCGCCGGCCGCGCGCGCCTTCTCGAAGCGCTCCGGCCGATTGCCGGGAACGAAGAGCCACGAACGGGCGCAGGCGGAGGCAGTGGCGGGAATCGTGTTGGTCATCGTCGTCGTGAAAGCGCAATCAGATCGTGCCGTTCGCGCGCAGCGCATCGATCCGCGCGCGGTCGTAGCCGAGTTCCGTGAGGATCGCGTCGGTATGCTGGCCGAGCGCCGGCACCGCATCCATGCGCGGCTCGACGCCGGCGGGCAACCCGGGCGGCAATAGCGCGGGCACCGGGCCCGCGGCCGTGTCGACGCTGCGCCAGCGCACCCGCGCCTGCAATTGCGGGTGCCGCCATACGTCGTCGAGCGTGTTCATCCGTGCGTTCGCGATCCCGGCCGCGTCGAGCCGCTGCATCACGTCGGCGGCCGTCAGCGTCGCAAATGCATCGACGATCAGCGCATCCACCACGTCGCGCGCCGCATGCCGTTTCGAATTCGCATTGAAACGCGGATCGTCGGCCAGCGCCGGCTGCCGCAGCACCTGCTCGCAGAACAGCTTCCATTCGCGCTCGTTCTGCAGCCCGAGCATCACGGTCTTGCCGTCGCCGGCCGGGAACGGCCCGTACGGGCAGATCGTCGCGTGCGACGCGCCCGACGGCGCGGGCGAGCTTTGACCGTCGATCGCGTAGTAGAGCGGGTAGCCCATCCACTCGACCATGCTCTCCAGCATCGACACGTCGATCCGGCAACCTTCACCGGTGCGGCCGCGCATCAGCAGCGCGCTCAGGATGCTGGTGTACGCGTACATGCCGGCCGCGATGTCCGCGATCGAGCAGCCGGCCTTCGCCGGTTGCCCGGTCGAACCCGTGATCGACAGGAACCCGGCTTCGCTCTGGATCAGCAGGTCGTAGGCCTTGCGGTCGCGATACGGGCCGTCGCCGCCGTAACCCGAGATGTCGCAGACGATCAGGCGCGGATGCGTGTGCTTCAACGCGTCGTGGCCGAGGCCGAGCCGCTCGGCCGCACCGGGCGCGAGATTCTGCACGAGCACGTCGGCATCCGCGAGCAGCGCGTCGAGCACGGCGGCCGCATCGGGTTGCTTGACGTCGAGCGTCAGGCTCTCCTTCGAGCGGTTCACCCACACGAAGTGCGACGACAGCCCGTGCACGCGTTCGTCGTAGCCGCGCGCGAAATCGCCGCTGCCGGGCCGTTCGATCTTGATCACGCGCGCGCCGAGATCGGCGAGCTGGCGCGTGCAGAACGGCGCCGCGATCGCATGTTCGAGGGTGATCACCTTGATGCCGTCGAGGGGTCGCATCGTCGGCCTCCGTCAGAACGAGCGCGGCAGGTCGAGGATGTGCTCCGCGACGTAGGCCAGGATCAGGTTGGTCGAGATCGGCGCGACCTGATACAGCCGCGTCTCGCGAAACTTGCGCTCGACGTCGTATTCGCATGCGAAGCCGAAGCCGCCGTGGAATTGCAGGCATGCGTTCGCGGCCTCCCACGACGCGTCGGCCGCGAGCAGCTTCGCCATGTTCGCCTGCGCGCCGCACGGCGCGTGCGCATCGAACCGGCGCGCGGCGTCGAAACGCATCAGGCTCGCGGCCTCGACGTTCACGAACGCGCGCGCGATCGGAAACTGCACGCCCTGGTTCTGCCCGATCGGGCGACCGAACACGACGCGCTCCTTCACGTACTGCGACACCTTGTCGATGAACCAGTAGCCGTCGCCGATGCATTCGGCCGCGATCAGCGTGCGCTCCGCGTTCAGCCCGTCGAGGATGTACTTGAAGCCTTGCCCCTCCTCGCCGATCAGGTTCTCGGTCGGAATCTCGAGGTTGTCGAAGAACAGCTCGTTGGTCTCGTGATTGACCATGTTCGGAATCGGCCGCACCGTCAGCCCGTGACCGATGGCGTCGTGCAGGTCGACGACGAAGATCGACATCCCTTCGGACTTTTTCTTCACGTCGGCGAGCGGCGTCGTGCGCGCGAGCAGGATCATCAGGTCCGAATGCTGCACGCGCGAGATCCATACCTTCTGCCCGTTGATCACGTAACGATCGCCGTGCCGCTCGGCGGTCGTCTTGATCTTCGTCGTGTCGGTGCCGGTGGTCGGCTCGGTCACGGCCATCGACTGCAGGCGCAGCTCGCCGCTCGCGATCTTCGGCAGGTACGCGCGCTTCTGTTCGGCCGAACCGTGGCGCAACAGCGTGCCCATGTTGTACATCTGTCCGTGGCACGCGCCGGAGTTGCCGCCCGCGCGGTTGATCTCCTCCATGATGATCGACGCCTCGGTGAGGCCGAGCCCCGAGCCGCCGTATTCCTGCGGAATCAGCGCGGCGAGCCAGCCGGCCTTGGTCAGCGCGTCGACGAACGCGTCGGGATAGCCGCGCGCGTCGTCGATCTGGCGGAAATACTCGCCGGGAAACTGGCTGCACAGGTCGCGCACCGCTTCGCGGATGTCCTGGTACGGGTCGTGTTGCGTCGTCTGCATGTCCGTCGTCGATGAAGGAAGAAAGGAAAGGAAGCGCGTCATGCGAGGGCCGCGGTGGCCTGCATCGTCAACCAGCCGTCACGGTCCTTCGCCCACAGCTCGATCGTGCGGCCGTCGTCCGACGGCTTGCCGCACAGCGTGAACGGCTGCCCGTCGAAGGTCGGGCGCACCGCGCGAAACGCAAAGCTCGCGAGCGTCGCGTCCGGCCGTTCGCGGTGCACGAGATCGACGAGCAGCGTCGCGATCAGCGGGCCGTGCACGACGAGCCCCGGATAGCCTTCTTCCTGCGTCACGTAGCTGCGGTCGTAGTGAATGCGATGGCCGTTGAAGGTCAGCGCCGAATAGCGGAACAGCATCACCGCGTCGGCCGTGACCGTGCGCGACCACGCTTCGCCGGCAGGCGGCGCGACCGGCTTCGGTGCGGGCGCACCCGGCTGCGGCGCGTCGCGATAAACGATGTCGTGCTCCTCCTCGACGCACAGCGCGCCGCCGGCTTCGATCCGGTGCTGCACCGTCACGAACACGAGCCGGCCGCTGCGACCGGTCTTGTCCTCGATGTTCGCGATCGTCGATTCGCGTGTCGCACGCTGGCCGGCGCGCAGCGGCGCATGGAACGTCAGCCGGCCGCCGGCCCACATGCGGCGCGGCAGCCGCACCGGCGGCAGGAAGCCGCCGCGCTTCGGGTGGCCGTCGGGGCCGACCTCGGCCAGCGGCGCGACCGGCAGAAAGTAGAGCCAGTGCCACATCGGCGGCACGACGTCGCCGGGCGACGGGCGGTCGAGCGTGGCGGCCAGCGCGTTCAGCGGGAACGCGGTGATGTCGTCGCCAAGCGTTTCGGTCTTGCCGAGCCACGCGTCGAGCGACGCGGGGGCGGCAGGCTGCGGGGATGAGGTCGGCACGTCGGTCTCCGGTGCGCTTGCAATGACCCTGAATATGCACGCCACGCGCGGCTTCGCGAAGTCGGCTTTCCCGAACCGGGGCTTCGAATTTGCTTAACGCGCGCGGGCATGTGCCGTGCTGCCGGACGGTTCTCGTCTGACTATTCAATATAGTCGGCCCGCCGAACGTGCGCGGTTCGCGGTCGCCGGCCTTGCCGCTTGACCCCGGACGACACGCCGCCTAAATTGCTTCAGACTGGCCGGCCGGGCCGCATGCGACGTGTCATCCGGGTGACAAAAACGATAGTTTGCTATCGAATGTTTTTGCCCCTATCATCTCGCCCATGACCAATCTGCACGACCTCCGCCTCGCCGTCAGCAGCCTGCTCGTGCTCACCGCGCGCAAGTGGCGCCGCACCAGCGACGGCGTGCTGACCGCGTACAACGTGTCCGAGGCCTGCGCGACGCCGCTGCTGATCGCCGGGCGCCTCGGTGAAGGCGTGCGGCAAGGCACGCTCGCCGAGCACGTCGGCATCGAAGGGCCGTCGCTCGTGCGCCTGCTCGATCAATTGTGCGCGGCCGGCCTCGCACGCCGCGACGAGGACCCGCACGATCGCCGCGCGAAGACGATCTCGCTGACGGCTGCCGGCCGCGCGGTCACCGCGCAGATGGAGGACGACCTGCGCGCGCTGCGCGCCCAGGTACTCAAGGGTGTGTCGCGCGCCGATCTCGAAGCCACGCTGCGCGTGCTGAACGCGTTCAACGCAGCCGACCCGCATCCGCCGGCGTCGCGCCCGCCCCACTCCGCCGATTCCGCGTCATGACCTATCCGAGCCTCCGCGACTGGCTGTTCTCGGGCAAGACGTTCGCCGCGTCGATGCTGGCGCTGTACCTCGGCCTGTATTTCCAGTTGCCGCGCCCGTACTGGGCGATGGCGAGCGTCTACATCGTGTCGAACCCGTTCGTCGGCGCGACGCGCTCGAAGGCGCTGTACCGCGCGCTCGGTACCGCGCTCGGGGCGGCCGCCGCGATCTTCTTCGTGCCGCCGTTCGTCGAGACGCCGCTCCTGTTCAGCATCATCGTCGCGACCTGGTGCGGCACGCTGCTGTACCTCGCGATCTCCGACCGCACCGCGCGCAGCTACGTCTTCATGCTCGCCGGCTATACGATGCCGCTGGTCGCGCTGCCCACCGTCACCGATCCGTCCACCATCTTCGACGTCGCGATCGCGCGCACCGAGGAAATCGTGCTCGGCATCGTGTGCGCGAGCGTGGTCGGCAGCGCCGTGTTCCCGAACCGGCTCGCGCCGACGCTGATCGAGCGCACCGACGCGTGGTTCAAGGACGCCGCGTTCTACGGCCGCGAAACGCTGTCCGGGCACCTGGCCGGCAAGGCGCTGTCCGCATGCCGGCAGCGGCTCGCCGCGACCATCACCGGCCTCGAGTTCCTGCTGAGCCAGCTGGGCTACGACCATGCGCATCCGCGCGTGCTGGCCCGCGCGCAGGCGCTCGCGGGCCGGATGCAGCTGTTCCTGCCGCTGATGTCGTCGCTCGCCGATCCGCTGATCGCGCTGATGCGCGACCTACACGTGCGCCCGCCCGCGCTCGACGCGCTGCTGGCCGACGCCGCGAAGTGGTTCGACGCGCCGCTGCCGGCGGTGAAGACCGGCACCGACGGCGCCATGGCGCACGATCCGGTCGCGGACGACCTGCGCGAGCGCATCGCCGCGCTGCAGCCGCCCGACAGCGCACTGGCGAGCTGGGACGGCGCGCTGCTGTCGAATGCGCTGTGGCGGCTGCGCCAGGTCATCGACATCTGGCAGGACTGCCGTTCGCTGCGCGCATTGATCGCGAACGAGTCGGGCGTGTGGCAGCCGCGCTACCGGCACTGGCGGCTCGGCGGCACCGAACGCTTCTTCGATCGCGGGATGATGCTGTTCTCGACGCTGACCGTCGTGTTCGCGATCGTGTTCGCGTGCTGGCTGTGGATCTCGTCCGGCTGGCACGACGGCGCGGCCGCCGTCACGCTCGTGGCGGTGTCGTGCAGCTTCTTCGCCGCGCTCGACGAGCCCGCGCCGCTGGTGTTCAAGTTCTTCCTGTCGACCACCGCGAGCGTCGTGTTCGCGGGCCTGTACCTGTTCGTCGTGCTGCCGCACGTGCACGATTTCGCGATGCTCGTGCTGATGTTCGCGGGCCCGTTCATCCTGATCGGCACGCTGCTGCCGCGCCCGCAGTTCAACATGGTGACCATGCTCGTCGCGGTGAACACGGCTACCTTCATCAGCATCCAGAGTGCGTACGAGGCCGATTTCTTCGTGTTCCTGAACAGCAACCTCGCAGGCGTCGCCGGGCTGCTGTTCGCATACGTGTGGACGCGCGCGACGCGACCGTTCGGCGCCGAACTCGCGGTGCGGCGCCTGCTGCGCTCGGGCTGGGAGGACGTCGCGCGCTCCGCATCGACGCAGCCGCTCGACGATCAGCGCAACCACGCATCGCGGATGCTCGATCGCGTCACGCAACTGCTGCCGCGCCTCGGCGCGTCCGACGACCACCGCCACCCGTCGATCGAAAGCTTTCGCGACCTGCGCATCGCGCTGAATGCGCTCGACCTGCGCCGCTCGCGGCGCCGGCTGTCAGGCGACGTGCCCGACGCGATCGATCGCGTGCTGGCCGGCGTCACCGATCACTACACCCGCTGCGCGGCCGCGAACGCGCGCCAGCCCGTGCCGCCCGCGCTGCTCGCGACGATCGACGACGCGCTGCGGCGCGTGGCCGGCCGCAACCTGCCGGCCGCCGCGCAGGCCGACGGCGCGGCCGCGCCCGCGGTGCCGGCCACGCATCGCCGGCTGCGCGACACGCTGCATGCGCTCGTCGGCCTGCGCCTGTCGCTGTATCCGGCCGCGGCCGCGCAAGCGCCGCAGGCGCCGGACGGAGCGCGCGCATGAGCCGGCTTTCCACCTTGTCATTCCGACCGCGACCATGATCGGCGAAATCGATATCTTCGGCGTGTTCGTGCCGGCCCCGCTCGTGCTGATGCTGATCGCATACCTGATCAACATCGTCGTGCGCGCGGTGCTCGAACGCGTCGGCTTCTACCGCCTCGTCTGGCACCGTTCGATCTTCGACCTCGGCATCTATGTATTCGTGCTGGCCGCCGTCGTGATCGTGTCCCACCAACTCGTGGCTACCTAACGTGAAAAAAACCTGGCTCTCGGCAGGGCAAGTCCTGCTCACCCTGATCGTCGTCATCGTGGCCGGCCTCGTGCTGTGGCGCATCATCAACTACTACATGTTCTCGCCGTGGACGCGCGACGGGCACGTACGCGCCGACGTGATCCAGGTCGCGCCGGACGTGTCGGGCCTCATCACGTCGGTGCAGGTGGCCGACAACCAGGAGGTCAAGCGCGGCCAGGTGCTGTTCGTGATCGACCAGGCGCGCTACACGCTCGCGGAGCGGCTCGCCGAAGCGACGCTCGCGCAGCGTCGCGCGACGCTGGCGCAGGCGAAGCGCGAATACGCGCGCAACCTGCAGCTCGGCAACCTGGTCGCGAGCGAACAGGTCGAGGAAAGCCGCACGCGCGTCGAGCAGGGCGAAGCCAGCGTCGCCGATGCGCAGGTGTCGCTCGACACCGCGAAGCTGAACCTGCAGCGCACGACGATCGTCAGCCCCGTGGACGGCTACCTGAACGACCGCGCCCCGCGCGTCGGCGAATACGTGCCGGCCGGCCGCGCGGTGCTGTCGGTGGTCGACCGCAACTCGTTCCGCGTCGACGGCTACTTCGAGGAAACCAAGCTGCGCGGCATCCATATCGGGCAGCCGGTCGACATCATCGTGATGGGCGAGCCGCATGCGTTGCGCGGCCACGTGCAGAGCATCGTCGCCGCGATCGAGGATCGCGACCGCACGCAGGGCGCGAACCTGCTGCCGAACGTGAACCCGGCGTTCAGCTGGGTGCGGCTCGCGCAGCGCGTGCCGGTGCGCGTCGTGCTCGACGAGGTGCCCGACGATTTCCGGATGATCGCGGGCCGCACCGCGACCGTGTCGATGCGCGGCGCCGACGCGCGCCGCAACGACGCGAAGCCGGCTGGCGCCAGCACCGCATCGGCGGCCGCGCCGGTTCGCGCTGCGTCCGGTACGGCCGCGAGCGCTGCGGGAGCATCGCAATGAAGCGGCACGGTCTGCGCATCGCGGCGACGCTCGCTCCGCTTGCACTCGCACTCGGTGCGTGCAAGTCGGTCGGCCCCGACTACAAGTTGCCGCAGCACGCGTACGTCAATGCGCCGCTGGCGAACCATGCGCTCGACGACGCGAACGGCGCGCTGGTGTCGCGCGACGCGGTGCCCGGCAACTGGTGGCAGCTGTACGACGACCCGGTACTCGACGGGCTCGTGCGCGATGCGCTGAAGTCGAACACCGACCTGCGCGTCGCCGCGGCCAACCTCGCCCGCTCGCGCGCGGCGCTGGTCGTCGCGAACGAACAGGGCGGCTTCTCGGGCAGCGCGGAAGCGGCCGTGCAGCGCGCGCAGGAATCGGCCGAGCAATACCTGCTCGATAACAAGCTGCCGGTCGTCAACGAAGGCACGGTCGGCATCAACGTGTCGTACGAGCTCGACCTGTTCGGCAAGCTGCGGCGCGGCGTCGAAGCCGCGCGCGCGGACAGCGAGGCCGTCAAGGCGGCCGGCGACCTGGCACGCATCACCGTCGTGGCCGACGTCGTGCGCGCGTACGTCGAAGCGTGCTCGGCCGGCGACGAACTGGCGATCGCGAAGCAGTCGCTCGCGCTGCAGCAGCAGCGCGTGAAACTGTCGCAACGACTGCGCGATGCCGGACGCGGCAACCAGACCGACGTGACCCGCGGCGTCACGCAGGTGCGCACGCTCTCCGCCGACATTCCGCGCTTCGAAGGCCGCCGCAAGGTCGCGCAGTACCAGCTCGCCGCGCTGCTCGCGCGCGCGCCGGCCGACCTGCCGAAAGCCGCCGCCGAATGCGAACGCCTGCCGAAGCTGCGTCAGCCGATTCCGATCGGCGACGGCGCCGCGCTGCTGCGCCGCCGCCCCGACGTGCGCGAGGCCGAGCGGCAGCTCGCCGCCGCGACCGCGCGGATCGGCGTGGCGACCGCCGCGCTGTACCCGTCGGTCAGCATCGGTGCGTCGGCCGGCTCGGTCGGCGTCGCCGCCGACCTGTTCTCGTCCACCACGAATCGCTGGTCGTTCGGTCCGCTGATCAGCTGGTCGTTCCCGGTCAACGGCCAGCGTGCGCGCGTGCGCGAAGCCGAAGCCGCGACGGGCGGCGCACTCGCACACTTCGACGGCGTCGTGCTGAATGCGCTGCGCGAAACGCAGTCGAGCCTCGCGACCTACGCGGCCGACGTGCAGCGCACGGACGCGCTGCGCACCGCGTACGAATCGGCCCGCAATTCCGCCGACGAAACCCATCGTCTCTATGCGGCCGGCCGCGAATCGTTCATTTCCGATCTCGACGCAACGCGCACGTTGACGAGTGTGCGGGCGCAGGTCGCGGCGGCCGAAGGTCAGGTCGCGGCCGACCAGGTGCGGCTCTTTCTCGCGCTCGGCGGTGGATGGGACGGCGACGGTGCGGCAGCCGCCGCGGACGCCGGCTCTGCGGCCTCGACACCCGCGGCCGCCCAGTCGACGCCGTAGCACCGTCGCGGTCGGGATATGACGCCTGCGTGACGACACGCCCTGCGGCGACGCGTTTTACCGATTCGCACCATCGCATTCGCAGTGCCTGCGTTGACGGTACACTGGCCGATGCATTTCCATTCATCTGCTACCGCGGCCGGCCCGGCCGCGGCATCCACCCGGAGAGTCATCATGCGAACCAGCGCCCGCAACCAATTCGCCGGCCAGATCGGCGCCGTCAAACCCGGTGCCGTCAACGACGAAATCACGCTGCGCACGCAGGACGGCCTCGAGATCGTCGCGGTGATCACCCACGGCAGCGCGGCATCGCTGGGCCTCGCGGCCGGTACGAAGGCGTTTGCGCTCGTCAAGGCATCGTCGGTCATCGTGATGGTCGACGTCGACAGCAGCAAGGTGTCGGCCCGCAACTGCGTCGCGGGCACCATCGCGTCGGTCGCGAAGGGCGCGGTCAATTCGGAAGTGGTGATCAAGGCCGCGGGTGGCGCGGAAATCGTCGCGATCGTCACCAACGACAGCGTCGATCGTCTCGGCCTCGCGAGCGGCACCGCTGCCTCCGCGATCTTCAAGGCATCGAGCGTGATCGTCGGCGTCGAGTGATCGCATGACGATCGCGATGGCGATTCGTTGTGCCCCTCGCATGCGTGCGGTCTGGTTCTCGTCCGGAGGCTGACGATGACCGCTTCGGCCGATCGCACGTACGAACAGGCGTTGCAGTCGCTGCAATCCGCGGCAGCCAACGCCGACGTGCCCGACGCCCAGCTGTTCTGCACACTCGTTACGGCACGCGCCGGGCGCAACGAACTCTCGCTGCTGGGCTTGCCTCCCGATCAGTTCGCCGGCCTGCTGGCCCGACATTTTCCGCATCTGCGATCCGTCGACACCATTGCACTCACGTCGGCGGTCGCACCGCTACCGTTGCCGGCCACCCACTCGGCATTCGTCGCGACGCTGCATGCACGGCTGATGGACGATGCGAATCCCGCCGTCGCTCGTGACGATGCCGACTGCCTCGCCGCGATCATCGCGCATGCGTGTCTGCGCCCCGATCATCTGTGGCGCGACCTCGGGCTCGACGGACGCGACGCGGTGTCCGCGATGCTCGCGCGCTTTTTCCCGGCGCTCGCCGCGCGCAACATCGCTCATCTGCGCTGGAAGAAATTCCTCGCGCAGGAAGTGGCCGTATCGCTCGGCGTGCCGCCCGGGCCCGCACCCGGATGTCCGGGCTGTGAGGATTTCGGTTTCTGCTTTCCTCGTACGTGACGGGTATCGCGGCAACGGGCGGGCCGATATCTGTTTCGTCGCATCGCCGGCCGGAAAAGCCGCGTTGACCGGCATGGCGAGCGCGAACGTGCCGTTACGCGACTTCGACGCCACATTCGGCTTCCGCGAAAAAACCGCGGATCACTTCCATTCGGCGCAACGACGGTTGGATGATCCGGCACGCGTTGCGCTCCTCCAACCTGAGCGGCAACTCACGGCTTGCGGCACACAAATGCCAGCGGTGCTTCGGCAACATGTCGGCAACCGACATTACCGAACCGATGACCGGCTTTTCCCGCTTCCCATAAACGGTCACCTTGCGACGCAAGGCACGCGTCGCTCACGACACCGTCAATGTCGATGCCGGTGATGAATGTCCGGAAAATGCGCGTGGCTGTGCGTGATCGGCAGATGCACGTGCGGATGCGCGTGCGGTTCATCGCCGTCATACGGAAAGTCGTGCATGTGCTGGTGATGGTCGTCGTGCCGATGCCGATGCGTATGCTCGAGTCGCTCGTGCGCATGCGTGTGTTCGTGCCGTTCGCGCACGTGCAGCCAGAGGCCGAGCGCCATCAGCGCGGCCGCGATCCAGAACGTCGCGGGCGGCAGCGCGGGCCAGATCAGCAGCGACAGTGCAACTCCGAATAGCGGGGCGACCGAAAAATATGCGCCGGTGCGCGCGCTGCCGAGATGACGCAGCGCGACCACGAACAACACGAGGCTGATCCCGTAGCCGCCGAGCCCCGTCAGCATCGCTGCGGCCGTGACCGGTAACGCAGGTAGCGTCGCGCCGGCCGCCAGCGCGATGCCGATGTTCACCGGCCCCGCGATCAGCCCTTTCATGCAGGCGATCACCATCGCGTCGTTCGCGGCCACCTTGCGGGTCAGGTTGTTGTCGACCGCCCAGCACAGGCACGCAGCGACGATCAGCAGCGCGCCGACCGGCACGCCGGCCCGGCCTGGCGTCCACGACAACAGCGTGCCGCCAGCGACGATCGCCGCCATGCCGAGGAACACCTGCGTATCCACGTTCTCGCGAAACACGACCCACGCGATCACCGCCGTCAACACGCCTTCGAGATTGAGCAGCAACGCGCTCGTCGCCGCCGGCGTACTCGACAGCCCGAGCATCAGCAAAGCGGGGCCGGCCACGCCGCCCGCCGCGATCGCACCGGCCAGCCACAGCAGATCGGCACGATGCAACGGCGCGGCGTCCGCGGCCGATGCGCGACGGCTGTGCCAACCGCGCAGCAGAATCCCGATACCGAGCCCGACGCCGCTGCCGAAATAGAAGAGGCCGGCAACCATGAACGGCGACATTGCACCGATTAGCGCCTTGGCGAGCGGTGTCGCGGCGCCGAACAGCGCGGCGGCGGCGAGCGCGACGAAAATCGCGGAATGTCTCGGGTTCACGGTCCGGGGCGAATTGAGGTTGATGAAACTGGGCGTGGCTTTGGGTCGAGGCGGGCTTGCCTTACCTTTCGAAAGGCTGGCTGTATCGTGCTCGGCTTGCCTGCGGCCGGACGCTCCCATCGTGATTATCGCGCGCCGTTTTGTCGCGGTGGGCAGGCGGGATCGCGCGCACGTCGATCGACGATTTCCGCTTCATCATTTCGGAAAACGAATTATATGGTCAACGCGTTTTCATGATCAGTTATGCATATTATTGATGCTCGATCAGCACGATCGAAACATCATGTGCATGGAGGCCGGTCGACGAATGTGGGTCGTCCGGTCGCGTTGTCTGTTCGACGAGGGAGGGGATGTACCAGCAGGTTCAGCGCCGGTGGAGACAGTCCCGACCTGCCTCTGACGAGGCAAGTCGATCTGGAGTGCCATGCACCGCACGCGACTTGCATGCGGCTACGCGCGGCTCGACGGACGGCAGCGCGGTGCGGATTACTCGTTGCCGGCCGATTGCTGCTCGACCTGCGGCGCGGCGTCGGTCTGCACCGGCGCTTCCGCTTCGGCCTGCGCCGGTTGCGGCGCGGCAGCGGCCTCGGCCTGCTGCTCGGCCTTCGGCTGCTGCGGTGCGCCCTTGGCCGATTGTGCCGCGCCCTTGCCCGGGCGGCGGGCCTTCAGGCGGCGCGCACGTGCCGCGTCGTCGTGCGTCACGCGCCCGGCTTCGTTGCCCTGCAGGTCGACGCGCACCGCGTCTTCGACGAGGCAGGACCAGTAGCGATTGCCGCGGCACCACGTCGACATCGCTTCGCGCAGTTCGGCTTCGTTGAGGCCGACGGCCTGCGCTTCGCGTGCGAGATCGTCCCAGATGCCGACCTTGAGCGGTACTTTGGGGGCCGGATTCTTCGGGAACGCGCGCGGAAACTTCCGCTGCAGTTTGCCGATCGCGACGATGACCGGATCGACCGGCGCCGCCGGCTTCGCCGAAGCAAGCTTCGCCCGAGGCTGCGTCTTCGCGCCGGCACCCGGCTTGGCGCCGCGGGACGGCTGGTCGCCGGACTTCGGCTTCGCGCCGGCGTCCGTCGGCGCTGCCGGCCGCTTTGCGTTGCGCTCCTGCTTGGCCTTCGCCGCGAGCTGCGCCCGCAATTCGGCAAGTTGTTCAAAACCCATAAATTCAATCCACCAGGAATATAAGGTGTGGTTCGTGCGGCCATGCCGCGCGGCACAACAGCTTCGCCGCCATGCGTGCGGCCGGCCTGCCGCCGGTGCGGAACACTACGGGGCCGCATCGCGCACGCCACTCTGTTTTCAGGCACCCGGCCTCGATGCCGGACAAGGCAGGAGTGGAAGTATACCGGTACGCGCGACAGGCGGTTGACTCGCCGGTCTGCATTTGTCCGATCCGCGGTGCCGGAAATGCGTCCGCGCGGTCGTGTTGCGCATTATATGGATACGTTTCCGGATGTCACGCCATTCGCGGCCCCTGCTGGGAAATTGCAGCGGGCCGGGCCGACGCGCAAGGCGCAAAGTGCGATCTTCCGCGCGACGGACGTCGAACGGCGTCGTGTCACAACCGCCACGCGTGGCGTAGCCGCCGACCTCGCACGACCCGCCCGCTCGACACGCGTTTGCGCCGGCCGCGATACGCGACTCGTTGCGTGCGCATCGATCGCGTCGCGGACGAAGATCTCGGAAAGTGCGTAGTATGGCCGAATCGACTTCGTTGGCAGCATGTCCCCGCCTGCTTTTCTCCGCGCGCCCGATCGACCGGGCGCGATTCCGTTGCCTGCGAAACGACCTGGTTACACGAGATGGAGCGCAAGCATGGTTTCCCAAGACGACACCCCGCATGACGGCCTCACGCGCGAGGAGATTCACCATCGGCAGATCGACATGCGCGGCTATCGGCGCAGCGATGGCCTGTTCGAAGTGACGGCCTGCCTCGCGGACCGCAAGACCAGCGATTTCACGCCGCCCGGCGGCGCGCGAACGGTCGCGGCACTGACACCGCTCCACGATCTCGGCGTCACGCTGGTGTTCGACGTCGACATGGTCGTTCGCGGCGTCTCCACGTTCATGCGTTCGCATCCGTATGCGCAGTGTTCGGGCGGCGGCAACTCGCTGCAGGCGCTCGTCGGATTGAACATCGGCGCCGGCTGGAACAGCGAGGTTCGCAAGCGCCTGCCGTCCTGCGATACGTGCACGCACTTGAAGGAACTGCTCGGCCCGATCGCGACGACGGCCTATCAGACGATGGTCGGCATGCGGCGATCGTCGCTCGATTACCGCGACAGCGAAGGAAAGCCGCTCAAGATCGACAGTTGCTACGCCTACGGTGCATCGCGCGATCTCGTGAAACGTCTTTGGCCCGAGTACCACCAGCCTTCGGCACCGACGAAGGGCAGTTGAAGTTCCGACGCTCGGCGGTTCGGCGCTGTTTGCGGAAGTTTGCGAAACCGATAGTGCGCGAACGGCTGCGGGCCGTGCCGGTGTCGATCCGGCAGATCGGAGCCGCCGCACTCGTGATCAGAACACGCCCAGTGCCAGCCCTGCAGCAAGACCCGCGCCGAGTTCGGCGCAGCGCGCGAGCGCGTCGCTGTCGATCGTCTTCGTTGCGAGAATACGCTCCGGCGTCTGCGCATGCGTGCAGACGATCAGGCCGGGCGCCACGTTCTTCAGCCGCCATCCGGTCGCGATCCGGTCGATCTGGCGCAACGCGTTCTGCCCGTCGCTTCCCGCGCAGATCATTGCCGCATACGGGCGGCCGTTCACGCGATCGAGCGCCGCGTAGTAGCAGCGATCGAAGAAATCCTTCATCAGCCCGGACATCGCCGCAAGGTTCTCCGGCGTCGCGAACAGGTATGCGTCGGCGGCCAGCACGTCGTCGGCGCTCGTCGCGTCCGCACGCTGCATCCTGACGTCGACGCCAGGCTGCTCGCGAGCTGCACCGGCAGCCGCTTCGGCCATCTGTTGCGTGCCTCCGGTCATCGTGTGATAGACGATCAACAGCGTTTTCATGGGTCGTTGCTCGCATTCGGCTTCGGGTGCGCCGACGGTATCGTCGAGTCCAGGCCAGATGGCCGGCCGGCACGGATGGGCGTCATTTGGCGTTCGTTTTTCCCCGGATCGACCGGTTTGCCTGCTCGCCGACAACGCGCGCATCGCAATGGTTTCGATCTGCCCGGGGAGCCGGATGCTTCCGGATGTGTCCGGGACCGCGTTCAGTCTTGCCGGCGATGCCGTGCAGCGCCGTCGTCGGGTCGCGCGTAGTACGCAAGGAACATATCGGCAGCCGATTCCGCGACCTTCTGCTGCTCCTGCGCCGTCAGCGGCGGCTGGCCCATCGTGATCTGCGGCCAGAACGCGAATGCCTTCACCGCGCCATGCAACTGATGCGCGGCGAACACCGGATCGGTGACCGACAGGCGACCGGCCGCCGCGGCCGCGCGCACCCAGACCGTGACATCTTCCTCGCGCTCGCCGAGACGCTCGACCATGTCGCGCGCCCGTTCCGGCGAATGGATGGCCGCGCCGATCGCGACACGCGCCAGCGCGAGAAAGGCCTCGTCGTTCATCAACCGCAATTTGCGGTCGAGCAACGCGAGCAGTTGCTCGCGCAGCGGCACGTCGGCGCGATAGGTCGGCGAACTGCCGGTGCGAGTCGCATCCCACAACTTGTTCAGGATCGCGGCGAACAGCGTCTCCTTACCGGGGAAGTGGTTATAGACGGTGCGCTTCGACACGTCCGCGCGCGCAGCGATACGATCCATGCTCGTCGCATCGTAGCCCGCGGCGAGAAATTCCTCGATCGCCGCATCGACGATGGCCGCGCGCTTTCGGTCGGTCAGACGCTGAGGGGGAGTACTGGTATCCATACAGAAATTTTACACCGGGCAGTTTACTTACCCCAAAAATAAACTACACTGTTTAGTGTACTTTATTCTCCGGACGAACCGACATGGCATCGCCTCTCGTTTTGATTCATCGCATTCTGGGTTTCGCGGCCGCCCGACGTGGCCGGACGCTCTCCGGCAGTTCGCCGCAGCACAACGGCGAGCGCTTTGCCAATGTCGCGCCGCGCCCCGCCGAAGGATTGGGCAAGACGCTGGGAATCGCGTGGAACATGCTGGTCAACAAGCCGCGTCATACCGTGCCCGCCGGCGCGTTGCCCGTCGATTCGCTGACCCGCGCGGAACTCGACGCGGCACCCGATCGCAGCCTGTATCGGCTCGGCCATTCGACGCTGTTGCTGAAGCTGCGTGGCGAATTCTGGCTGACCGATCCGGTGTTCGCGGAGCGCGCGTCGCCGTTTCGGCGTATCGGCCCCAAGCGCTTTCATGCGCCGCCGATCGCGCTGGAAGATCTTCCGCCGCTGCGCGGCGTGATCCTGTCGCACGATCATTACGATCACCTCGACCGCGACACGGTGCTCGCGCTGGCCGCCACCACCGACGTGTTCGTGACGACGCTGGGCGTCGGCGACCGGCTCATCGAATGGGGTATCGACGCGAACAAGGTCCGCCAGCTCGACTGGTGGCAAAGCATCGATGTGGCCGGGCTGACGCTGACAGCGACGCCTGCCCAGCACTTCTCCGGGCGCAGCCTGTTCGACGGCAACAGTACGCTGTGGGCGTCGTGGGTGATCGTCGACGACGACCTGCGCGTGTTCTTCAGCGGCGATACGGGTTATTTCGACGGCTTCCGGGAGATCGGCGAGCGCCTCGGGCCGTTCGACGTCACGCTGATCGAAACGGGCGCCTATGATGCGCAATGGCCGTACGTTCACATGCAGCCGGAAGAAACCGTGCAGGCGCACATCGATTTGCGCGGGCGCTGGTTGATGCCGATCCACAACGGTACGTTCGACCTCGCGATGCATCGCTGGCAGGAGCCGTTCGAGCGGGTCACGGCGCTGGCGCTCGTGCGCGGTATCGAGCTGTCGACGCCCAGAATGGGCGAACGCCTCGATCTCGACGCGCCGCATCGCGGCGAGCGCTGGTGGCGCACGGTCGACGAGCACGCGGCAACGCCGGCGGCGAAATCGCGACGCTGGCAGCTTTGCGCATCGCAGGCGACGAAGTAGTCCGCAATCGCCGCACGCGCCTTCCGGGAGGATGGCCGTGCAGCGGCGCCGGGTGGTGCATTCGTTGCCGGCTTCCCCGGCACGTCGACGGCCTGCCTGTCGACCCGATTACTAGAGTAGAGAAGTCATGCATCCGGCATCCCTCCGATACATATCCGGCCAACGCAATGATGACGTCGCCATCGCGGCATTCGACCAGGCGAGCGACCGTTCGACCGGTCGCAGCCGCGAGAACGAGCTACGACAGTCGCTCGCGGAGCGCGTCGCGAGATGGACCGAAGGAGTCGATCATCTCGACACGGCCATTCCCAACCTGAGCTTTCATCGAAGGGAAGCGCCGACGCAGCCGATGGAATGCATGGTCGAGCCGAGCTTCGGTCTCGTCGTTCAAGGCGCGAAGCGGGTCATGCAGAGCGGAGACGCCTATATCTATGACACGGACCGCTTTCTGATCACGTCACTCGACCTGCCCGGTTCGACGCAGATCATCGAAGCCAGCCCCGACAAACCGTTTCTCGGGCTCGGCCTCAAGCTCGATTTTCGCGTCATGGCCGAATTGATGATGCAAGTCGCGCCGGATCACGACGATGCGCCGGCCGGCCGCGGGCTCGTCGTGGGCGACATGACCGAGCCTCTGTACGACGCGCTGAACCGGTTGCTCGCGCTGCTGGACGACCCGAACGCGATTGCCGTTCTCGCACCGTATGTCGAGCGGGAAATTTACTATCGGCTGCTGACGAGCGACCAGGGCGCCCGCCTGCGTCAGATTGCGTCCGCCGGCAGTCAGTGCAACCGCGTGTCACGCGCGATCCGGTGGTTGCGCGCTCACTACGACGAGTCGTTGCGTGTCGATGATCTCGCGGCGCAGGTTCAGATGAGCAGTTCGACCTTCCATCACCACTTCCGTCAACTCACCGGCATGAGTCCTCTCCAGTACCAGAAATGGATACGCCTCAACGAGGCACGTCGGCTGATGCTGGCGGAGCGGCTCGACGCCGCGTCGGCAGCATTCAGGGTCGGGTATGCGAGCCCGACCCAGTTCAACCGGGAATATAGCCGGCTGTTCGGTAACTCTCCGCGAAGGGATATCGATAGCCTGCGAGGTGGCGGGGATGTCGCCTTGTCGATCGTCGCGAGTTATTGATGGCGGCACGGTGGGTGGGAATGTGTCGGCTATTACGGGTGAACGGCGCAGGACTGGCGCCTCGCATGCGGGATCGAGCGGACTCAGACTGAAATGCAGCGCCCAACGCCGATATGTTTTCAACTCGGATGAATTGCTCGGCGTCTCCCTTCCTGCTTATCGTCAAACATCGCCGACGTGTATCGTGCGGCCGGGTCCCATACTTTCACCTCTCCTTTGGCTACAGACGAACCGCCCGGAGCTGACGATTTCGGCGGACCGCCCCCTCCCCTCCCAACGGCTACGTCGGACCGGCCGCCTATAAATCCCCAATGTCAGCATCGTCTCGCGATGCTTCGCGACTCCGTTAATAGGAAGGCCGACGCATGCGTTGTCACGTGACAACTGGCGCTAAATATCAGAACTCCCACCAGTCAATGGACGGGGCGACGCGATCCAGTGATGCACTGATCCCCGCACTTCGACACCCGGAACAGTTGCTCCACCGCGAAACGTATTGAAAACTACGAATTACGTATTCGCCACAACGAATCTCGGTGAAGCCGCGCCAATCTTCGTTGCCCACATGCCAAAAAACCATACGCCCCCATTTCCGGGCATCACCAAGCTCATTTGCCGTGAAACAGCATGAAGAATATGGCGCAAACCATTGCCACACAAGGATTTCTGGCAAGCGTCGATTTTCGGAAAATGTTTCACGAACCGACCCGTTCGCGTTGCTACACGTCGCCAACACATGGATTCGACGCCAATAGTGACCCAGATTGCATGAATCTCCCTGCATATCGGGGCCCTCCAGCGCGGAAATCTGATATTCGCTACGAAACCAGCCCCCTGCCCTATTGGCCCATGCGAGCGGCAATGCAGGGTTTCGTACTCTCTATAAATAGGGACACATCATAGTCATCCCTATATCCCGCACGAACATGCGCAGCAATCGCTCAGCGCGTTGCGCCAGCACCCCGAGCGTACACACGAAGATAAGGGAATCAAGCTGCTGACTACACAGTTCGTACCGCGCCACCCCAGACGCGCCTTGCAACGCCTCCCCGGGATACTCCGCTCCCATATAGCCATCCGTTGCCCGAGCTTTCAGGCGCCCGCTCCCGTTGTCACGTGACAACCGGCGACTCACCCACGAGCCGGCGGGACCAGAAATATCCCCACCGGCTTTCTTCCTGAGCAACATGCCAGCTACGCACCGGGCATCGGCAATCACGACTACGTCTTGACGATCGAAAGGTTGCTCCTGGGAGGCGCGCTTGAATGTGTTTGTCACGTGACAACCCGTCTCATCGCCGGATAGACGTACGTCAGGATTATGTGAAGCACCTCTGTAATTGAAATGAAGCGATTCTTCCGCAGCCCACGTCGCAATCGCATCGAGAACTTTCGCTCGATATGGCCAGACCTCGAAGCAATCAATGCCCGGAGACTTGTCACGTGACAACCGGCTTCTTCCTCGAGACCGCGCAACATCGTCGTCTCGGGTTCGTATCGAATTCCGTATGAGACCAAGTGCGACGAGACATCAATTCTCCACGCAACGGTTTCATCGTCGATGTTCAACGCCAGCTGAATTTGCCCGCGTTCGCTGCGCGTTCGTGCAGCCGTGATTGGTTATTTTGTATTTTTTTAGTCAATACGCGTAAATGACGCCTTGGCCGTTCGGCCTATTTGTCACGTAACAACCGCGGAGATCAAAAGATATTCACTCCATCGAACACTTTTCTGGACATTTCGGTAATAACTGCATATATTACGCAAAACTCCTTGGAGGGATTTAATGGCTTTCAAGATCGCCGTCAGTAATCAAAAAGGTGGGACGGGAAAGACGACCATCTCCGTCAACATCGCGGCTGCGTTCGAAGCCGGCGGCAACAAAGGCGCGTTGATCGATGCCGACCCTCAGGGCACTTCCGTCCGTTGGGTCACGAGCGGCGAGAACACGCTGCCGATGACGGTCCTTTCGCTGGCTCCCGCCGGCCGCGGCATCGGGGGCGAGATCAAGAAGCAGGACGCGAACTTTGATGTGATCGTCGTCGACTGCCCCGGCAACCTCGAAGATCCGCGTATCGCATCCGTCCTGGAAGTGGCCGACTTCTGCCTGGTGCCGCTTTCGCCATCGCCGGCCGATCTGTACAGCACGGTCGCGATGATCCGCATGATCGAATCGATGCGCGCCGTTCGAAATCCTCAACTTTCTTCCGCATTAATGCTGAATAGCGTCAATGGAAAAACTAAAATGCGTGAAGAAATTTTAAAAATTCTACGGGCTGAAGAAATAGGGGAGCATCTGCTCGACAGCCAGATCGCGCAACGCGAGGTCTATCGTCAGACGTTCGCGCTCGGCACCACGATCCATCACCACAATCGATACCTGAAGGGCCTGAAGGAAGCCCGCGCGGAAATCGAAAAGCTGGTCACGGAAATGGCCCAATACATCGCGTCGACGCGCGCTACCGGAGCCGCCCATGGCTAAGGACTCCTCGAAAGACAAGAAACCGACCGGCAACCTGCATCTCGCAGCCGGCCTGTTGCGCGGACTCGCGCAGGAAAATGCGGCGCTCGAAACGCGGCTGCCCGAGCCGGCGGCCGCACCGGCCGCCGTCGTCGACACGGCGCCTGCCAGTGGCCCGGCCGGAACCGCGCCCGCCGGTACGCCCGAGCTTGGCGCGCCGCAGAAGGTGCTGGTCAAGGACTGCATCCCGAACCCGTTCAACCCGCGCGTGTTCTACTCGGAATCGAGCCTGCACGAGCTCGCGCTGACGTTGAAACGAGAAGGGCAGATCGAGCCGATCAAGGTCACGCGGCTTCCCGAGTTCCCCGGCAAGCTCGTCGTAATCGACGGACAACGCCGGCTGCGCGCGACGAGCATTAACGGCGACGAAACGATTAATGCGACGTTCCGCACCGATCACACGCCCGAGCAGCTCTACACGATCGCGTATCGGGCGAACCACGACCACGAACGCCAGACGATCTTCGATGATGCGATCGCGTGGAAACGTCTCCTGGACGAGAAGGTCTTTTCCGACCAGAACACGCTGGCGGAGAAAATCGGCAAGGACAAGGCCTCGATCAGCAAGACGCTGTCGCTCAACGCGCTGCCGAACACGCTGCTGGAGCGGATGGCCAGTGCGAACGACGTGGTCGGTCTGCAGGCTGCGTACTTCCTGAAACTGATCTTCGAACGCCTCGGCGAGGCGACGGCCGATCGGCTGCTGACGGCCGTGATCGACCGGAAAAAATCCGTCCGCGATCTCGAGAATTTCCTGCGTGCGCAGAGTGACGGCACCAAGAAGGCCGGGCGTACGCGCTATAGCGTTCGTCATGATTTCGCGCTCGAATCGCGCGCGATCGGCCAGTTGAAGACGTATCCGGACGGGCGTCTGGACCTGCAGCTCAAGGGCGTCGACGCATCCCACCAGGAAGCGCTTGCCGACAAGCTCAAGACCGTCATCGACGCGTACGTCGCGGAGCTGGCCACGGCCCCGTCGAAGTAACGCGCTAGCGGCAAAAGGCCTCGCCTTCGCGCTGCGCCGTCAAGCCCGACCGCGACATGGTCCGGCGCATGGTGCGCACAACGGCGAGGCCTCGTTCAGTTGCCTGCGAGACTGCTTTTGAGCAGGAATTCCAGCAGGTCGTCCGAGGTCGGCTCGCCCCACGTATCGAGCGCCAGCCACCGGAAGAAACTGGTTTGCGCCAGCTTGCTCGCCTTCTTCTTCGGCGACAGCGTCAGGTCCTTCGAACCCGCCACCGTCTCGTTGTAACGCTCGATCAGCTTGGTCTGGTCGTCGATCTCCAGTTCGCGGAAATACGCGCCGGCTTCCTCGACCTTCGCCGCCAGATACTTGTCGCGAATCTGTTCCTGCTTACTCTGCGCGGATTCCTTCGCCGGTGCAGCCGCCTCGGTTCCCTGCCCATCGGCCAACGTGTAGCCGTGCGTCAGCGCCTTGCGGAAGTACGCGGCGACGTTGTCGACCGGCGTCGCATTCTTCTTCGTAGTCCGATTGAGCGTATAGGCGATCGCCGCCTTGATGCGCTGCACGCCGTATTGCGTGATCAACCGGCGCGCTTCCGAGCGCGGAATGCCGAACTTCGCGACCTCCTCGACCAGCGCTTCGTTCTTGACGTCGCCGTCTTCGACCGTATCGGTGCTCTGCTTGCGCGTCACCTTGAACTGCACGGCTTCCACGCTGCGGCCGGATTTGTGTTCGATCAGCTCGAGCGTGTGGTCCGATACTTCGTTCACCTCCTGGATGCACGGCACCAGGACCTTGCTCTTGAACAGCTTGTATTCCTTGTACGACTGCGACGCCTTGTCCTGGCCGAGAATGAGGTCACGGAATTTCGGCAACGGAATCTTCGCGGTGATGCCGATCCCCTCGTAACGCACCGTGTTTTCCCACAGCGCGAGCGAATGCGACCGCCGGAACTCGCGGGCGATCCGCATATCGATCAGCGCGTAGATTTCGGGATTGAGCAGTTCGCTGCGAATCTGGTCGGAGAAGCTGTACTTCAGCACCGATTGCTCGAGCTCCGCGCCGGCGAGCAGGCCCGACGCTTTCCAGACCGTCGAACGGTCCGCGGCCAGGTAGTCCCAGTTGACGACGGTACTGATCAACGAGTTGACCGTGTCCTTCACGTACTTCGTGTTGTTGCTGTTCAGCCCGCTCTCGTGCGACAGCGACGCGATCGAAATCGAGAAGCTCGTTCGGCCCGGTTCGAACGCCTCCTGCCGAAGCGCGTTCTTGATCAGCGAGCTGAACATCTTGCGCTGCTGCAGACCGATCTTGCCGGACTTCGGCGCGATATGAATCGCCTGGACCGCCTTGCGCAGCAAGTCGGGCGGCTCGGGGGTCTGAAACAGCGAAACCTGTTTGTCTGAGCCTTTGCTTGCGGGCTTGCGCGGCATCGTGGTGTCCGGGTAAGGTTGCCTTATTGAGAGCGGACTTTATACCTTTTCGCGCCACGGAGCAACGTCCTTGCTCTAGCATCACTTTCACTATCTTGTCTAAGTATCAGATATGGAAGGAAAAACCTTGTTTCAACGATTTGCGCCGAGCCCCATATCCGTCTACCTGTTGATCAAAATTCCTCCCAAAAGCCGCTACCTTTCCCGCCCGCGTCGCGAAACCCGGCACAAGATTTGCCACCACGAAGGTACCCATCCATGGGGGAAAACGAATGGAATCGAGATCGCAAGAGGGATACGTGGTGCCCTGCAATACGGCCGCGATTTCTCCCATAACTTGCTACCTTTGTCGGTTCCCATACGAGGGTACCTGTCAGCGTCGTCAACCGCATTGCTTTCCGGCCCGAAGGGAGAAATCGCTCCCATAAAAGGCAACCTTCCGATTTCCCCATAAAAGGTAACCTGTCCGGAGCCCCGCTCCTGTCTATGGGAAAGCTTTATAGGACTGTTGAGCGAAGGACAGCGAATCGATCGAAACCAGCTCCCATACATGGGTACCTTTGAAATGCCCCATAACCGGCTACCCGAAGAAAATCTCTGTGCATCGATTCGACTATCGACGCAAAAAAGCGCCCCATAAAAGGCTACCTCCATGCGTTCCCATAGACGACTACCTCACGCGATTGACGGTCGATTTCCCATAACCGGATACGTTCGCCCCATATCCACAACCCTGATTTCCCACAACCCGGTACCCCAAACCCCAAATCCACAGACCTGAAGCCCCAAACCCTTCCACCTGTGCTCCCATAAATGGGTACCGAACACCGCTCAAACCCATGCCAGGCAAGGCTGTGAGCCGTCTAAAAGTAGTTAAAGAAGTAAACGTGGTTTACCAAAGATGTAAACACACGTATGCTTGCACAGAAAGACGAACCCCATAAACCGCTACCAATGGGAGTCGTCTATGGGAAGCCAACCGCCCAGATTTCCCCTCCACGCTCCCTTTGGCCCTGTTTGACCCGCCGTTCCTGAAAGGCTTCAGGCGTGGCAAGGCATTCCGAGGAGGTGAGTACCCACTCACAAGCACCGAAACGTAGAAACTTATGGGAGGAAATCCCTGGATTCGACGTAGAGGTTCCCGTTTATGGGACCCGAAAACGGGCCGCGTGACCCTCCTGCCGCCTGTGATCGACCAGCCGAACGGATCGTTCGCTTTCCTTCACAGCAGTTCGAAATCATCCGGGACTGCCCGCGAATGGTTTTTTGTACTCGCACGGCCTCGTCTACGGACAAATTATTGTCGATCGCCTGTGACGCTGCTCGCCAAATTTAGCCTGTGGACTGTGCCCGGAGGAATCCGCGCCGGGCTGTTTTTCATCCCCACGCCCCGTCTGTTTTTCTACCTTTAAACCACGGCCGGGAAGTTTTGCTGTGGCCGCTGCAGGCAACGAGGGACTCATACCACGGCCCGAAAAGCAGACCGGATGCCGAAAAGCCATCGCACAGTGTGCCCCTTGGGACGACTTGGCACACTTCATCGATATCGTTGCCACCCAACGTGAAGATGCCGTCGGTGCCGAAGCTCACCGCAACCGATTTCCACGATGCTCCCGAACCTGCTCACCTTTCCCCCGAAGCGGAATCCCGGAAAAGCTCACCGATCGGATAAGGTACAGGTATAAGCAAGCTGTGCAGATCGCCGCTCCGTCCACATAAGGCACTCTCGATGGGAGCAAACAAGAAACGATCGGCATCGATATGTGACGCCCGACGCGTCGGCAAGCACGGCCGCATCGACGGACAAGCCTTCGCTCCATATGTATCTCCACCGGACGCGCGCTGATCGCTCATGTCGGGTTGTAGCGCATGCGTGCAACCAATCGAGCCGACGTCTTCACCGCTCGCACTAGCCGGCCTTTTTCGTCAGACCTGTCCATCGACAGAGAGCCTTGTCTCCACAGGTAACCTTTTGCATCACGAGGTGGCAACGGTTGCCGGACGAATCGCCGCACGCCGAAACGACGCAACGTAATCGTCTTGCTCGTCGACGAAGCGAATCGTGGTCGTTTATGGGAGGAACCGTCGCTCGAGCCGCATCGAACGATGACGTGACGTGTGGACAGACTGCCGCTGCGGTGATCGCGCAAGCACGACGATACTCACATCGTGTATCAGCGTATCGGTATCACCACCCGTGAAACAGCCATCGGGGCCTCGCGCCGTATCGCGTACCGCGATTCCCGTCATCGAGCGCAGGACCCACGTTGTCTCCCATACGTATATCCCCAATTCCGTCAGCACGTTGACGCCACAATTCTTGCGACACGGTTATGATGCACAGGTCCTGATCGCGACATGACGACCGATCAGGGCAGGGGCGGTATCTCGATGGTTTTTCAAACCGTGATGGTCATCAAAAAAGAGAGTTCAGCGATGCGAATCCAGATCAGAAAACTCACGCTGGCTGCTACCGCAGCCGCTTTCCTGTTCGGCTCGGCTGTTCCGGCTTTTGCGCAGGAAACCGCCAGCGCACCGGCTGCACAGGCTGCACAGGACGCCAAGGCCGCGAAGAGCGAAGCGCGCAAGGCGGCCAGGGCCAAACGCAAGGCCGAACACAAGGCCGCGCGTGCGAAGAACACCGCCGAGCTGAAGAAACTCGAAGACGCCGGTTACAAGCCGGCGGCCAATGATCCGAACTATCCGCAGAACCTGCAGAACGCGGAGAAGAAGGCCGGCGCAGCCAGCCAGTAAGCGTTGTCCGGCGGCAAGCCACGGCCCCATCCGCGGCTTGCCGCGTGCGTCGCGATCATGCGATGCACGAAGGCAAACACGTTCCGCAGGTTTATCCAATTTGATTTGGAGTCCTGCTCATCTTGAAAATGTACGACACGCAGGCAGGGGCGAGCGCCACCCACCCTACACAGTCGCCCTTCCCGTTGCCTTCAGCCAGTCCTTGAACGCGCGTACGGCGTCATCGTCCGCCCGTGCGGACGCCACATACGTGAAGTAGCGCCATGGCGGCAGCGCCGGTTCGCTGAACGGCTGCACGAGCCGGCCTTCGGCGATGTCGTCGGCGACGAGCGCGATCGGCCCCATCGCGACGCCGAGCCCGTCGAGCGCGCCTTGCAGCGTCAGGTAGAAATGCTCGAGGGTGAGCGAGTGCCGCGGCACGAGGTTCGGATGCCCGGCCGCCGCGAGCCACTCCGGCCACATGCCCGGATAGGTTGCCGCGTGCAGCAGCGTGAAGCCGGCGAGATCGGCGGGTGTATCCAGCGACCGGCCCTCCAGCAACTTCGGCGCACACACCGGCAGCCGGACTTCGGACAGGAATTCCTCCGCGACGTACCCGTCGATGGCCTGCGGGCCGCCGCGAACGATCAGGTCGACCTTGTCGCGCAACTTGTCGATCGGCTCGTTCGACGTCGACAGCCGCACCTCGATGGCCGGATGCGCGACCTGGAACGACGACAGCTTCGGGACGAGCCAGCGCAGCGAGAACGTCGCGGGCGCGCTGACGCGCAGCACGCGCTGCTGTGCGTGGCCGAAATGCTGTGCGGTGGCGAGCGCGATCCGGTCGAACGAAGCGCCGACCTCGGCGAGGTACGCGCGGCCGGCCGCGGTCAGTTCGACGCGCCGGTTGTGGCGTTCGAACAGCGGCCGGCCAAGCCATGCTTCCAGTTGCTGCACATGCCGGCTGATCGCGCCGTGCGTCACGCACAGCTCGTCCGCGGCCAGCGTGAAGCTGCCGAGCCGCGCGGCGGCTTCGAATGCGCGCAGCGAATTCAACGGAGGGAGTCGTCGGGCCATTGCATCGTTTCGCGTGAAATTTACTCACACGATGGTTCAGGTTTAATCGTTTGATCGGGTGATCCGGCTCCGCCAATATGGCACACAAACGGCCGACCTGGCCGAACCAGTGTCTGAATTTCTCACATGGAGTACGGAGCATGCCGAACGTGGTGGTAGTGGGCGCCCAATGGGGCGACGAAGGCAAGGGGCGCGTCGTGGACTGGCTGGCGGCGCAGGCCGATCTCGTCGCACGCTACAACGGCGGCCACAACGCGGGCCACACGCTGGTCGTCGGCGGCAACACGTACAAGCTCGCGCTGCTGCCGAGCGGCATCGTGCGCGGCAAGCGTGGCGTGATCGGCAACGGCGTGGCGCTCGACCCCGAAGCGCTGCTCGCGGAAATCGGGCGGATGGCCGAGCTCGGGCTGTCGGTGACGCCGGACAACCTGTCGGTTGCCGAGAACGCGACGCTGGTGCTGCCGATTCACCGTGCGATCGATGAGGCGCAGGAGCGTTTGCGCCGCGAACCGATCGGCACCACGCTGCGCGGGATCGGGCCGGCCTACGAGGACAAGGTCGGGCGTCGCGGGCTGCGCGTCGGTGATCTCGCGGAACCGGACGGACTCGCCGCCAAACTGGACGTGCTCGTCGACCATCACAACGCGTGGTTCCGCGGCCTGGGGCTCGACGAGTACGATCGCGACGCGATGCTCGCGACGCTGGTCGCGCTCGCACCGAAGATCCTGCCGTTCGTGCGTCCGGTCTGGGCCGACCTCAACGACGCGACCGATCGCGGCGCGCGCATTCTGTTCGAGGGCTCGCAGGCCGTGATGCTGGACATCGACTGGGGCACGTACCCGTTCGTGACGTCGTCGGGCACCGTGGCCTCGGCCGCGGCGGCCGGCACCGGGCTCGGTGCGGCGAAGCTCGGCCACGTGCTGGGTGTCACGAAGGCGTATGCGACGCGGGTCGGCGGCGGCCCGTTCCTCACCGAGCTGACCGACGCCACCGGCGAAACGCTGCGTGCGCGCGGACAGGAGTTCGGCGTGAATACCGGCCGGCCGCGACGCTGCGGATGGCTCGACGCCGCGCAACTGCGCCAGGCCGTCAGGATCTCCGGCATCGATTCGCTGGCGCTCACCAAGCTCGACGTGCTCGACGGCTTCGAGTCGATCGCGCTGTGCGTCGGTTACGAATTCGACGGCGCGCGCGTCGATCATCTGCCCGCGAGCCTCGATGCGCAGTCGCGCGCGAAGCCGCTCTACGAACGGTTCGAAGGCTGGCAAGGCTCCGTGAAGGGCGTGCGCGAGCGGGCGGCGCTGCCGCGCGCCGCGCAGGATTTCATTGCGCGCATCGAAGCCGTGGCGGGCGCGCCGGTTTCGATGATCACGACCGGCGCGGAGCGCGACGACACGATCGTGTTGCGCAAGCCGTTCGATGCGGTCGCCGCCGCGTAACGCGCGAGACGCGAAGAGCGTCGATCGACGCGCGGTATCGTGGTCGGCCGGTCGTTTTTGCCGACCGTTCCCGTTGGTTCGTCGACCCACTCGGTACGGATGGACGACCGGCCCGGATGACGCGCGACGAACGGCTCGGCAGCGCGATTCGGCATCCGGATCGTGCCGCATACGGCGAACTGGACACGCCTGCAACGCTGCTGTACTGTTCCGCACAATTCGCGCCAGACCGGCTCGTGCCGGCGCCGCCGGCCCCCTGGCCGCACGGCGGTGCGACGTGACAATCCCGGGGGCAGGTCGATGGATACGTTACAGATGATGCGCATTTTCGTCCGGGTCGCGGAGGAGGGCAGCTTCACGAGCGCGGCCCAGCGCCTGGACATCACGACGGCCTACGCGTCGCGCTCGGTCGCGCAACTGGAAACGCATCTGCGCACGCGCCTGCTCAACCGCAGCACGCGCCGTATCGCGCTGACCGACGCCGGGCAACGCTATCTCGACCGCTGCCAGCGCATCCTCGGCTATATCGACGAAGCGGAAGCCGAGGCGGCCGATGCACAGGCGAAGCCGTCCGGACGGCTGCACGTTCACGCGACGACGAGTTTCGGCCAGTCCTACGTGATGCCCGCGGTCGTGCGTTACCGCGAACGCTATCCGTCGGTGGCGGTCGAGCTGACGCTGTCGCAGCACGTGCCCGACATCATCGACGAAGGCTACGACGTGTCGCTGCAGCTGAGCACGACGGAGCTGCCCGATTCCGGGCTGGTGTCGCAGCGGCTCGGTGACGTGGGCAGCGTGCTGTGCGCGTCGCCTGCCTATCTGAAGGCGCGCGGCACGCCGCGCACGGTGAGCGATCTCGCCGGGCATGCGTGCCTGCGGCTCGTCACGCCGCTCTTTCCGCGCGACCGCTGGCATCTCGATGGCCCGAACGGCCGCGAAACGGTCGAACTGCCGCTGCCGGATTTCCAGGTGAATATCGCCGATGCGCTCGGCACCGCGCTGCGCGCGGGGCTCGGGATCGGCTCCCTGCCGATGTCGGCGGCGTTGCCCGCGCTCGCGAGCGGCGCGCTGGTGCGTGTGCTGCCCGATTACCGGCTGCAGAAGCTGACGGTCTACACGTTGTATGCGTCGCGTCAGTATCTCGATGCGAAGATCCGCACGTTCGTCGATTTCCTGCGGGAATGCGTGCCGGAGATGCTGGCCGCCGACGAGGCTGCGTTGAACGCTTGTTGCGCCTCCCATCATTCCTGAGTCAGGCAGGGTCGGTGCGTGAATGCCGCGCACGGTCTTACGGCTTGACGGAAATAGTTTGCACTCCTTTGTTAAAAGCGAGTGGCGCTGGAATGTGTGCGGACCGTTCCGGTCAACGATGCCCGTGCCATCGGCATGCCTTTATGAAAACGCCCGCTTTCGATATCGAACATCGTTGGTTCGGCCAGCGGTAGGCGCCTTTTAGAATCGGTTCGACCTGCTTCATCGCATGCGCGCTTCGTGCGCGCCCACTTCATCGAACCCGAAACGACATGGCAGATCGACACTCCAGCATCCGCCGCCGGCTCATTCATGCCGGCCTGGCGATCGCGGCAGGCGCCGCCGCCCACCCGGGCCTTGCGCTGGCCAGCGCGGCCGGCGCGCGGACGTTGCGCATCGGTTATCAGAAAGGGCCGCTCAGCCTGCTGAAGGCGCGCGGCACGCTGCAGGGCAAGCTCGCGACACTCGGCGTGAACGTCACGTGGACCGAGTTCCCGTCGGGCCCGCCGCAACTCGAGGCGCTGAACGCGGGATCGATCGATTTTGGCGACGTCGGCGAAGCGCCGCCGATCTTCGCACTCGCGGCCGGTGCGCCGCTCGTCTACTACGCGCAGACGCCGGCCGGTCCGGCAGCCGAAGCCGTGGTCGTCGCGAAGGATTCGCCGGTCAAGACCTTTGCCGACCTGCGCGGCAAGCGCATCGCGCTGGTGAAGGGATCGAATACGCATTTCTTGCTGGTCAGGCTGCTGCAGGCCGCGAAGCTCGGCTATACCGACGTCACGCCGGTCTGGCTGTCGCCGTCCGATGCGCGAGCGGCGTTCGAGAACCGCTCGGTCGATGCGTGGATCATCTGGGATCCGTTTCTCGCGGTGGTCCAGCAGGCATTCGGCGCGCGCATCGTCGCGGATGGCACGGGGCTCGTCGAGAACCGCAGCTACTACTTTGCATCGCGCACGTACGCGCAGCACAATGCCGACGTGCTCGATGCGGTCGTGTCGGAACTGGCGACGGTCCAGCGCTGGCTCGACGCGAACCGCGCGCAGGGCGCGGCCGAATTCTCGAAGCTGTGGGGCATTCCGGAGCCGGCCGTGGCGCTCGCGTTTCGCCGCGCGCGCTTCGGCGTCGAGCCCGTCACCCGCGACACGCTCGCGTACCAGCAGCGCATCGCGGACGTGTTCTATCAGGCCGGCATCCTGCCGAAACGCGTCGACGTCAGCCTCGCTGCGCCGCCCTCGCTCGCGTGAACGTGTAGCCGGCCCGACGATCGGGGGCGCGGCGAGCAACTTCCTCGCTTGCGAAATCCGGTCATGGCGCGACCCGCGACAGCGGCACCGCTTCGCCGCGCAGCCTCGCGACGTCGCGGCCCGGTGCGTCGCCGAACAGCCGGGCGTATTCGCGGCTGAACTGCGACGCACTCACGTAGCCGACGCTTCGGCACGCCTGCCGCGCATCCATCGCCGACAGGCACATCAGGCGGCGCGCCTCCTGCAGCCGCAGCACCTTCTGGCATTGCAACGGACTCATCGACGTGACCGCACGGAAGTGATGGTGGAAGGTCGACGGGCTCATCTCCACCTGTCGCGCGAGCGCGTCGACCGCCATCGGATCGAGGTAGTGGTCGCGAATCCATGCGACGGCGCGCGAGATGCGCTGGGTCGTCGAACCGGCGTCGCCGATCTGCGCGACGCGCGCGCCCGACGGGCCGCGCAGCAGCCGGATGAGGATTTCGTCGACGATCAGCGGTGCGAGCAGGTCGAGGTCGTCCGGTTGTGCGATCAGTTGCATCAGCCGCGCGACGGCGTCGACGATTTCGGGCGTCGCATCGAGCGTGTCGAGCGCGCCGTAGTCGACCGCCTTCGGCAGTCCGTGCGGAAAGACGACCGGCGTGAGCGCCGCGATGCGGCGCGGATCGAGTTCGAGTTGCGCGTAAAGGAACGGCTCGGCCGGGTTCGCGCGCGTCACGCGTCCGGTCACGGGCAGGTCGGCGGTGGCGACCAGCATCCGCGATTCGTCGATCCCGTAGGTAGCGTCGCCGACCCGCATCGATTTCGCGCCTTGCCCGACGAGGCTCAGGCACGCGTGGTGCACACCGTGGTTCCACTGCGGCGACGGTGCGGAAGCGCGCGCGATGCGCATGCCGCGCAGCGGAAGGTCGAACATGCCGTCGTGCGGCGCGTACGTGGCGATCAGCGCCGCGAGCCGGGCCGTGAGTGACCGGGCGGGCCACCGGGCATCGTGATCCGGCGGGGTGCGCGGCGGCGTTCGGGCGTCGATTTCCATGTTGGGTAAGCGGTTGGCGGAGTGAGCGATGCAATGCGTGCGGCCGCGATCCCCTGTCGAGGCGCATGGCACGGCGCTCACATCGTACGGCGAGTCGAGCGCGCGGGATTGCCTAAACCTGTCCGAAATTAGCCCGATCATCCGGACCTGCATGGTCGGCGGCCGCGTCGCCCGTCGGTGCAGGGTGTGCAGCGCACAAATTCGGAAATTAAGGCAAAACAATCGCAGGATCGGGCAAGCCATTTTCCAGCGGTTTCCCTACCATTGCACCTGCTGAAGGAAATGCGATTCAGCTCGCCCGGATGATGCGGGCCACACCGTCCGCGTGATGCGCGGACGCCGCCGGCCTTGCCGCGTGCGTCGCCGCCGCGAATCGCCGGAAAAGACTCAGGACTGCTACTGAACGATCGTGCATCGGGCTTGCCGATGCCGGTTTGCGCCCGTTGCAAGCCGGCGCGTGCTCGTCGCGAGCGTGCCGACCGACCCGGCTGAGCCGGTGGCGGGGCCGCTGCATTGGCCGGCCGATGCGGGCCGGCTGCGGCGCGGTGTCGGGTGCAGGTAGACGGGCAGTCGTCCGCGCAGGGGAATCCGGACAAATGGACCAACTTCAATCGATTCGGGCATTCGTGACGGTGGCAAGGGAAGGTGGGTTTCGCCGGGCGGCGACGCGGTTGCGCGTGTCTACCGCGATGGCGAGCCGGCTGGTCGACGCGCTCGAGACGCGCCTCGGCGCGCGCCTGCTTCAACGCAGTACGAGCCATCAGTCGCTGACGGAAATCGGCGAGCTGTATCTCGCGCGCGTCGAGCGGATTCTCGGTGCGATCGACGAGATCGACGGTCGTTTCGTCGCGATGGGCAGCAAGCCGGAAGGCGTACTGCGCGTGGCCGCGCCGGTCGCGTTCGGGCTCAGCCAGTTGAGCGCGCTGCTCGATCGTTTCGTGCACCGGTTTCCGGACGTGCGGCCGACCGTGACGCTGACCGATGCCCACGTCGATCTGACTGCCGAGGACATCGACGTCGCGTTCCTGACGGACGGCATGCCGGTGTCCGGCGCACACGCGCTGCATACGCTGGCCGCGTACGAATCCGTGCGGGTCGCGGCGCCCGATTATGTCGCCGCGCACGGCGGCGCCGCGGCATCGGGCGACTGGCCGGACATCGCGGCCGTGCGGCTGGAGCTGCCGGCGGCCGACGACGATCCCATGGCCGGGATGCGATCCGGTGCGGCAACCAGTAATGCGGGCGTCGGCCATCTCGAGATGGCGCGGCGGCTGGCCGTGGCCGGCATGGGCGCCGCGGTGCTGCCCGCATATCTCGTCGATGCCGATCTGGCAGCCGGCACGCTGGTGCGCGTGGCCCCACTGCACCCGCTCGCGCCCGTCACGCTGAAGCTCGCGCATGCGCGTGCCGCGCGTTTGCCGGCCGCCGCGCGCGCGTTCATCGAATTCGCCGGCGCCGCATTCCGGCCCGCGCGCTAGCAGTCTGGCCGAACCCCCGGCACCGCGCGCCCGCCAAGGCCCGCGGGCCCGCCGTTCTTTTTCGGAAGCAGTTCGGCAAACGAACGCTCCGCAGGGTGCAACGCACACCCGCAACACGCGTCCGCATCCGCGGCGGACAGGACATTGCAGGTCCGCCGCGCGTCAGGGCCATGAGGAGATCTGGTGATTCCCATTGAAGGTCGTCTAATTGTGAGAGGTCGCTCCATGCGCGTCGAACGGGTTCCATACCGCTTAATCACTGCCGCAACGGCCGCCGTTTTCCTGGCCGCGTGCGGGAAAAAAGAATCGGCACCGCCGCCGCAAACGCCGGAAGTCGGCGTCGTCACCGTGCAGCCGCAAGCCGTGCCGGCGGTGACCGAACTGCCGGGCCGCACCAGCGCGTTCCTGGTCGCGCAAGTGCGCGCGCGGGTCGACGGCATCGTGCTGCGCCGTGAATTCACCGAAGGCACCGACGTCAAGGCCGGTCAGCGCCTCTACAAGATCGATCCGGCGCCGTACATCGCGGCCCTGAACAGCGCGAAGGCGACGC
>NZ_JACFYV010000279.1:0-7665 GCF_016759955.1 Burkholderia sp. KCJ3K979 | reverse complement strand
GCACGGCGATCCAGCGGGTCGACAGCGCGGCCGCGCTCGCCGATGCGAACGCGTCGCCGCCACGCCTCGTGACCGGCGACGCCGGCCTGCCGCTGACGCTGCCCGCGACCATCGCGCCGCCGGGCGCGCGCTTCAGGATCTCGCTCGAAACCGGCGGGCACGTGGACGGCCGGGTGGGCGGCGCGGGCGAACACGGCACGCTGCCGCCGCTCGCGATGCCCGGTTATCACGCGCTCGACATCGGCGAGCAGCGCATCGGGCTCGCGATTGCGCCGCCGCGGGCACGGCCATTCGACGCGCTCGCCCGTGCGCACGACGGAGGCCGCTGGGGCATCGCGGCGCAGCTCTACAGCCTGCGCCGCACCGGCGACGATGGCGCGGGCGATTACACGGCGCTTGCGCGGCTCGCCGCACAGGCGGCGCGACACGGCGCGCAGGCGGTGGCGATCAGCCCGACGCATGCCGGCTATCCGGCGCTTCCCGCGCACGACAGCCCGTATTCGCCGTCGTCGCGGCGCTGGCACAACGTCGCGTATCTCGACTGCGACGCGGTGCCGGGCGCCGACGCGGCACATCGCCCATCCGCTGCCACGGCCGACGCCGCGCTGATCGACTGGCCCAGCGTGCTGCCGACGAAGCTGCGGCGCCTGCGTGCGTGCTTCGACGCATGGCGCGCGAGCGACGACCCGTCGCGCGACACGTACCAGCGGTTTCGCGCGGCGGGCGGCGCGGCGCTCGACGCGCATGCGCGCTTCGATGCGCTGCAGGCGTTCTGCATCGAGCACGGGATCGGCGCGGACTGGCGGCAGTGGCCGTCGCAATGGCGCATGTCGGGGTCGGCGGAAGTCGACGCGTTCGCGCATGAGCATGCCGACACGATCGCGTTCCACACCTTCCTCCAATGGTGCGCGTCGCGCGCGCTCGGCGACGCGCAGCACGCCGCACGCGGCGCGGGCATGGCGACCGGGCTGATCGCCGATCTCGCGGTCGGCTCCGATCAGGCCGGCAGCGACGCGTGGGCGCACGGCACGACGCTGCTGCGCGGTGTATCGCTCGGCGCGCCGCCCGACCTGTTCAATGCGGCCGGTCAGGCGTGGGGCGTGACGACGTGGACGCCCGACGCGCTGCGTGCGGACGGCTTCATGCCGTTCATCGACCTGCTGCGCGCCGCGTTCGCGCACGCCGGCGGCATCCGCATCGACCACGTGCTCGGCTTCGCGCGAATGTGGATCGTGCCGGACGGCGGCTCGCCGCGCAGCGGCGCGTACCTGCGCTATCCGCTCGACGATCTGGTGCGGCTCGTCGCGCTCGAGGCGGCGCGCCATCGCGCGATCGCGATCGGCGAGGATCTGGGCACCGTGCCGGCCGGGTTGCGCGAACGGCTCGGCGCGCAGGGTGTCGCGGGCATGCGCGTGCTGTGGTTCGAGCGCGATGCGGATGGCGCGTTCCGGCCGCCCGCCGCGTGGGATCGCGACGCGATCGCGATGACCTCGACGCACGATTTGCCGACCGTGGCCGGCTGGTGGCGCGGCGTCGATCTCGGATGGCGGCGCGTCGCAGCCGAGGCGGAAGCCGCGAAGCGGCGCGACGAAACGCAACCTCGCGACATCGCAGCGCCAGAGCCGGACGATGCGAGCGCGCACGATTCAGACGAGATCGTGCAAAGCATGGCGTACGGTCACGACACCGTGCAGCGCCCCGATTCGAATCACTCGACGCCCCCGCCTCCTCCCGAACTGCTTGCCGCTCACGCGGAACGCGCCACCGAGCGTGCCGCGCTGTGGCACGCGCTGCAGCACGCAGGCTGCGTGCCGGCCGACGCTGCGGTGCCGCCAACCGACACGCCGCCGGTGAATGCGATCCTCGGCTACGTCGCGAGCAGCCCGTCGCCGCTCGCGCTGCTGCCGCTGGAGGATCTGCTCGCCCTCGACGCGCAGCCGAACCTGCCGGGGCCGCCGTGCGGCCATCCGAACTGGCGGCAGCGGCTGCCGCGCACGATCGATGCGCTGTTCGACGCCGACGTGCGCACGCGCATCGCGGCCGTCGTGCACGCGCGCCGCTCGCGGAGGCATGGCCCATGACCCCACGCGCGACGCTGCGACTGCAGCTGCATGCGGGCTTCACGTTCGACGACGCTGCCGCGCACGCCGACTACTTCGCGCGGCTCGGCGTGAGCCACCTGTACCTGTCGCCGGTGTCCACGGCCGAGCCCGGCTCGCGGCACGGCTACGACACCGTCGACCACGGCGCGCTCGGCGCGGAACTCGGCGGCGAAGCCGGCTTCATGCGGCTCGTCCACGCGCTGCGTGCGCGCGGCCTCGGCATCGTCATCGACATCGTGCCGAACCACATGGGCGTCGGCGGGTCGTCGAACGGCTGGTGGAACGACGTGCTCGAATGGGGGCCGGCGAGCCCGTACGCACGCTATTTCGACATCGACTGGCATCCGCCCGACCCCACGCTCGACGGCAAGGTGCTGCTGCCCTGCCTCGGCGCGCCGTACGGCGATGCGCTCGCGGCCGGCGACATCACGCTGCGCGCCGATCCGGCCACGGGCCGCTTCATCATCGCGTGCCCCGGGCGGCGGCTGCCGGTCGCCGCCGCCACCTATGCGGAGATCCTGCGCATCGCGAACCGCGCGGACCTGAACGCGCTCGCCGAGCGCTTCGATGCCGCACCGGCACGCGACAGCGCGCGACTCGCCGCCGCCCATGCGGCGCTGCGCGACTATGCGGCCGCGCACGGTCCGCATGCGTTCGACGCGGTATTGCGCGGCGCCGACCCGCGCCGCGCCCGCTCGCGCGCGTGCCTGCACCGGCTGCTCGAACGCCAGCACTACCGGCTCGCCTGGTGGCGCACGGCCGCCGACGAGCTGAACTGGCGGCGCTTCTTCGACATCGCGACGCTCGCGGCCGTGCGCGTCGAGGACGAGGCGGTGTTCGACGCCGTGCATGCGCTGCCGCTGCGCCTGCATGCGGCCGGGCTCGTCGACGGCGTGCGCGTCGATCACGTCGACGGCCTCGCCGATCCGCGCGCGTATTGCCGCCGGCTGCACGCTCGGCTCGCCGCGCAGCGCGACGCGCGACCCTACGTCGTGGTCGAAAAGATCCTCGCGCCCGGCGAGTCGCTGCGCAGCGACTGGGCCGTCGACGGCACGACCGGCTACGACTTCATGAACGACGTCGGCGCGCTGCTGCACGACCCGGCCGGCGCCGAACCGCTCGCCGCGCACTGGGCGGCCGTGTCGGGTTCGGCGCGCACGTTCGCGCAGGAAGCGCTCGACGGCAAGCGGCGCGTGCTGATGCGCCAGCTCGCCGCCGAGCATGCGCGGGTCGCGCGGTTGCTACACGAGATTGCCCGGGCGTCGCCCGTCACGCGCGACGTCAGCCGGATCGCGATCCAGCGCGTGCTCGGCGAACTCGCGGTGCGGCTGCCCGTGTACCGGATGTATCCGGCCCCGGGCGACGAGCCGGCCGACGACGACCGGCGCGTGCTCGCCCACGCGTACGAAGGCGCGTACGCGGCGGTCGATCCGACCGACCGGTTCGCGCTCGAACGCGTCGCCGCGTGGCTCGGCTTGCCGGTCGTGCGCGTGCCGCGCGCGAACGCCGATGCGCTGCTGGCGGCGCGCGTCGCGTTCGCGCAGCTCACCGCACCGCTGGCCGCGAAGGGCGTCGAGGATACCGCCAACTATCGCTACGGCCGGCTGCTGTCGCGCAACGAGGTCGGCGCCGACGCCGGCGATTTCAGCCTGTCGCGCGGCGCGTTCCATGCGCGCAACCGGCGCCGCGCGCGCACCGTGCCGCACGGGCTCGTCGCGACGGCCACGCACGACCACAAGCGCGGCGAGGACGCGCGCGCGCGGCTCGCGGTGCTGAGCGAGGTGCCGGATGCATGGCGCGCGGTGTCGCTCGACTGGTCGGCGCTGAACGCGCCGCATCGCGGCGGCCCGCACCGCGACCTTGCGTGGACGCCCGGGCCGGCCGCCGAGACGATGCTTTACCAGACGCTCGTCGGCTGCTGGCCGCCGGCGCTCGCGCCCGACGATGCGGCCGGCCTCGACGCGCTCGCGACACGCGTCGTGCAGTGGCAGACGAAGGCGCTGCGAGAAGCGAAGCAGTACACCGACTGGCTCGCGCCCGAGCCGGATTACGAGCACGGCTGCGAAGCGTTCGTCCGCACGATCCTGACGCCGCGCGGCGCGGGCGATTTTCCGCATCGGCTGCATGCGTTCGTCGCACGGATCGCGCCGGCCGGCGTCGTCAACAGCCTCACGCAGACGGCGCTGCGGATCGCGTCGCCCGGCGTGCCGGACTTGTATCAAGGTACTGAGTCATGGGATCACTCGCTCGTCGATCCGGACAACCGGCGCGACGTGCCGTTCGCGACGCTGGCGGCCGAACCGGTCGACGGGCCGGTCGCATCGTATCTGCCGACGTGGCCCGATGCGCGCGTGAAGCGCGCGCTGATCGAACGGATGCTGGCGCTGCGGGCGCGATGGCCGGCGACGTTCGCGGACGGTGCCTACGTTCCGCTGCGGGTGCGCGGCAGGCTTGCGCGGCACGTGGTGGCGTTCGCGCGATGTGATGAGGCAGCTACGGTGGTGGTGGTCGCGACACGGCTCGCGTGCCGGTTGCTGGGGGAAGCGCCAGGGATACCGCGCGTGGAGCCTGCGCAATGGGGCGATACGGCGGTCGTGCTGCCGCGCGGGGTTGAAGGACCGTGGACGGACTGGTTGAATGCGCGCGACGCGATCGACGCGCCGGAAGGTGTGCTGGCGCTCGATCGCTGTCTGGCCGAATTACCTGTGGCAGTGCTCGTCGCGGGGCGGGGTCGAAATTGAAGCCGGCGCCTCCTGCGTGCCAGCCCTCTGTCACCAAAATCGATTTGGTTCAAAACGTGCCGTCGATAATCGATTTTGTACACGCGTCATCGAATTTCAACCGAAACGCCCGATCGTAAGCGTTTTCGTGCAGTCGACGACAGGCTTCGGCACCCTCACGACCATTCTTCCGGCGGCATCTCGCCGCGGTCATCCTCCCACAGCGGTTTCGCCGCCTCCTCTCCGCGGCTCGGTGTCACCGGCCCATTGCCGCTTGCACGACCGTCACCGCGCTCACCCCGCCGCGCCGCATGGCGCAGCGCCGCCTGCGGGCGTTTTCGCGTGCGCGTCGGCGTCACGGTCCGCTGCCCGTCGCGGCGGCGTTCGTCCGTCGATCCCGCCTCGTTCGTCTGTCGTGCATTCGAAGCTGTAGCCATGCTGTTCTCCTGAGTCATCGAAAACAAACCGGTCGCTCGGATGCAGCAATTTCAATGCCGCCGCTCGGGCAAGCGTCTTGCTACATCGATTCGACCGAAACCTTCCGGAGGAGACGATGCCGACGAATCGCAACACGCCGCCCGCTACCCGCCGCCGCCTCGGCGGATGGATGGCCAGCGAGGAAGCGCACATGGCCGCGTTCCGCGAAAAAATCGCGAGCGAAGCGCGCGCGCATGCCGGCGACCGGTTGCGCACGCCGGCCGTTCAGGAACTCGCGCGGCTGTTCGACGACAACGCCGTGCTGCGCATGAGCCTCACCCGCGCGATCGACGAAGCGCGCGAAGCGGGATACCGGCTCGGCTACGCGTCGATCGGCGAGCTGATGACGGTGATCGACCATCTGATGACCTACACGCCGCCATTCAGCGAGGAAAGCCTGATCGTGTGCCCGCTGAACGCGTTTTTCGACTGGCCAATGTGCATGCCGTCGGGCCACGCGGTGTTTCGCGACGCCTCCGTCAATGCGCAATTGAAGCGCGTGCTGAACGTCTGGTGCGACTTCCTCGGCGGTCCGCATTCGCGCGCGCATCTCGACACGTCGGCGCCCGACGGCTGGTTCTGCGATGAAGCACGCAAGCGCCTCGGGCTGTCGCAGTTCCAGTATCGCGAAGACCAGCCGCACTGGGGCTTCGATTCGTGGAACGACTTCTTCACGCGGCGCTTTCGCGACGGCGCGCGGCCGGTGGCGGCGCCCGACGATCCGCACGTGATCGTCAGCGCGTGCGAAGCGTCGCCCTATCACACCGAAACCAACGTGAAGCTGCGCGACACGTTCTGGATCAAGTCGCAGCCGTATTCGCTGCGCGACCTCTTCACGCCCGCCCGGCTGTCGCTCGCCGAGCGCTTCGTCGGCGGCGACGTCTACCAGGCCTACCTCAGCGCGTACAACTACCACCGCTGGCATGCGCCGGTGCGCGGCGTCGTCACGCACGCGTATCGCGTCGACGGCACCTACTACTCGGTCGCCGAAGCGGAAGGCCCGGACCCGGCCGGGCTCAACGACTCGCAGGGCTACATGACGGCGGTCGCCGCACGCGCGGTGGTCGCGATCTCGAGCGACGATCCCGGCATCGGGACGGTCGCGGCCGTGTTCGTCGGAATGGGCGACGTGTCGTCGTGCGTGATCGAGGTCGTGCCGGGCCAGCGCGTCGACAAGGGCGACGAGATCGGCTACTTCCAGTTCGGCGGCTCGACCTACTGCCTGCTGTTCGAGGCCGGCGTGATCGACCGCTTCCTGTACGCGCCGCCGTTCGACGGCGAGCCGCCGGTCGTGCAGGTCAATGCATCCGTCGCGATCGCGCGGTGAATGCCCCGCGCGGGCCGGCGCGTCACGCGTCGGCCCCGTCGCTCACACCGATCGCATGGAATTCGGCAGCGTCATGACGCTGCACGCACCGCAGGACCGACAGCCCGTCAGCCGTCAGTGCGGGGCGGTGCGCGCCCGACGTATCGTCTTGCTGCAGCACGATCAGGTGTTGTTCGACGAGCGCGACGACGTCGTCGCGGTCGATCTGGATCTGTTCCGGCGCGTGATGCGCGAGGAACAGCGCGGCAAATTCGTGGGCGGTCAGCATGCTCGTTTCCCCGTTAACGGCTACGCGCGACGCGACACCGGCGTCGCATCGGCTGGCGGCGCGCATCGTGCGCCGGCGACGTGACGGGCATGCAGGGAACGTGCCAGCCGGCGTGGTGCGGCCGCTGTCCGTGCGTTGCGTACGCCGCGCGATGTGGCACCGCACGGCGCGTTCGAGCCGCTGCAAAGTTTTCAACGGCATGTAACGGCTGGCCGCGGCGAGCGGCCGCAGATGACCGATGCAGCAGAATAAAATGCGCGGAAGACGTGCAGCGCATGCGCGCCGCTCACGGCCGCGAGCGAAACAAGCCCGCACGCGCACGCCCGGCCGGCGCCCGGAAATAGCCGCTGTGCAGCACCCCGTCGTGGTTGCCGCTCGCCAGCACGTCCGCGCACGCGGCTTCGATCCGCGCGCGGCCGCGCTCGAACGCGTCGCGCAGATCGGCCTCCAGCGCGGAGCGCGCGCCGAAATGATCTTCCAGCGCCTCGACCGTGATCGCGCAGGCCTGCGGCACGCCGTCGACGTCGACGACGAAGCGCAACTGCAACGCCGCGCCGTCGAACGTCGGCGGTTCGTCGGTCAGCGTCACGGCGCGCGGGGAACCGGAATCGGCCGGCATCGGCTCATGCCCCCCGCGACGCGAGTCGCTCGACCAGCGCGCCGTTGAACGCGGGCAGGTCGGCCGGCTTGCGGCTCGTGATCAGATTGCCGTCGCGCACGACTTCCTCGTCGACCCACTTGCCGCCCGCGTGACGGATATCGTCCTGCAGG
>NZ_JACFYV010000278.1:0-7736 GCF_016759955.1 Burkholderia sp. KCJ3K979 | reverse complement strand
GTCGGGGGCGGGACCGGTGGCCTCGGCGGCGTCGTCGGCACGGTAGCGAACACGGCAACGGGCGCAGTCGGAACGCTGACCGGCGCACTGGGCGGTGTCGGGGGCGGGACCGGTGGCCTCGGCGGCGTCGTCGGCACGGTAGCGAACACGGCAACGGGCGCAGTCGGAACGCTGACCGGCGCACTGGGCGGCGTCGGAGGCAGCACCGGCAGTCTCGGCGGCGTCGTCAGTACGGTAGCAAACACGGCCACGGGCGCAGTCGGAACACTGACCGGCGCACTGGGCGGCGTCGGAGGCAGCACCGGCAGTCTCGGCGGCGTCGTCAGCACGGTAGCAAACACGGCCACGGGCGCAGTCGGAACACTGACCGGCACACTGGGCGGTGTCGGCGGCGCAACCGGAGGTCTCGGCAACATCGTCGGCACGGTAGCCAACACCGGCACGGGTGTCGTCAACGCCGTCACCGGTGTCGCGGGCAACGGCGGCGCGCTGATCACGCCGATCACGAGCATCGTCGGCAATCTCGGCGGATCGCTGCCGGTCGGTGCCGCCACCGGCGCGATCGGCGCAGTGTCCGGCGCAGTAACCGGCGTCGCCGGCAGCGGCACGGCGGCGATCACGCCGCTCGCATCGGCGGTCACGTCATTGATCGGATCGGCAACGAGCGGCGCAGGCGGCATCGCCGGCGCCGGAACCGGCGTTCTCACGGGCGCAACCGGCGCGGCCGGCTCCCTCGCGGCGGTCACGACCGGCCTGACGGGTACGCTGGCGAACACCGTAACCGGCACGACGGGCGCGATCGCAGGCACGCTTCCGGCACTGAGTGTCGCGCTCAACGGCGGCACGGCGGCCGGTGCGGTCGGCGGCGCGACCAATGCAGTCGGCGCGCTCGTCTCCGGCGGCGCGACGATCGCCAACGCGGCGGTGCATTCGGTCGGTTCAGCTGTCGGATCGGTGGCCGGCGTGCTCCCGGCGCTGGCGGTTTCGCTGAACAGCGATTCCGCGCAAGGGGGCAGTGCCGGGGCAGGCGGCGGTCTGCTAGCGCCGGTGACGTCGCTCGTCAGCTCGCTGACCGCGCCGCTGCCGAGGAAGTAAGCGACGTGAGCACCCGGCCGCCGCGGTCAATGGGTGGCCGGGAACATTCGGGCGCGTCACGTACAAGCACGGCGGGATCACGATTCGGGATTCCCGCTCGCTCGTTTCGCTGACGCGCCGCTTTGCATTCGACTGCAGATCGCCACCGTACCGATGACGCACGACGTCCCACGCTAGATCGATACCATAAGCGTAAGGAATGCGAAGAATCGGATTGACGCTCGCACGTCGAACCCGACGCAACGAGCGACTACCGGCGCGCGACGCGCCGTGACACTACGATCGGTCGCGATTCCGGGCGCGCGTCGCGCCGGTGATGACCGCGATGCCGAACAGGATGACGGCCACGATCTCGATGATGTGCTGAGAGACGTGCAGCGTCATCAAACCCCAGGCGACGCCGCCGATGAAGATGATCCATCCGACCAGATAGATGAGCAGGGTCATCGTTTTTCTCCTTGCAGTATTGGCCCATGGAGCCGGTTGCCGGTCTTGCAAAATTTACCGGCGCGCGGCGAGCGCGATGAAGGGCGCGATCCGCGAGTGCAGGAGCATATTGCGCGCCTGCCCATGCGGCGGCGGACGACATTCCCGATGGTCATAGCGTGCCGAGCGTTTCATTGCGGCGCCACATCGTGCGCATGCAGCCCGAGCCGATCCATCAGCCGCCCGGCGTCGAACGGCGCCTGCGTTTTCGTGTCGTTGTCGAAATAGCAATACACGTCGCGCGTCGCCGCGCGCGGCGGTGGCAGCGCCGGCGCGGCGAGACGCGCATCGTCCGGCTGCGTGCCCCGGGTCCACGCTTCGATTCTGCGCGCCCATCGTTCGAGTGCCGTATCGGCATATTCGCCCGAATACTTCGTTTCGGTGCCGTGCAGCCGGATGTAGACGAAGCGTGCGCTCAGATCCTCGAACTGCGGCCACGCCTCGGTCGAATCCGACACGACGAGCGCGACCTTGTGGCGGCGCAGCAGCTTCACGAACGCCGGGTCCACGAAGCTGTCGTGCCGCACTTCCACCGCATGACGCAACGCTCGCTTGCGGTCGATCTGCAGATACGGTTCACGCACCCGCGAATCGTGCCGGCGGGCGAGCGCGAGCGCCGCTTCCGTGTCGGGGGGCAGCAGGCTCAGGAAGCGTTCCATGTGCGCCGGATCGAAACGCAGCGACGGCGGAAATTGCCACAGCAGCGGCCCCAGCTTGTCCTTCAGCGCGAACAGCCCCTGAGCGAAAAAATTCGCGCACGCGGTCGTGGCCGTTTCGCCGCGAAAGCGCAGCATGTGCGTCAGGTAGCGCGAGCCTTTCACGCTGAACACGAACCCGGGCGGTGTGTCGGCGTACCAGCGCCGCCAACTGTCAGGCGCTTGCAAGCTGTAGTGCGTGCCGTTGATCTCGATCGTCTGCATGCGGCCCGATGCATACCGCAGCTCGCTGGCCTGCTTCAGGTCGGCGGGATAGAACGTCCCTCGCCAGCCGGGGTAGCGCCAGCCTGAAATGCCGATGTGAATCCTGCCGGATGTGCGTGTCACGTCGATGCCCGGTTGCGCCGGGTTCCTGGTGCGGTCCGTGCGACGAGCAATCTGCGTGCCTCCGCCTTCGTCGATTTGATTTTTTTAAAGACCGCGCCACGTTCGGCCGGTATGATCGCTGCGCTCGCGAACGGCGCGACCGGACGGTGCATCCCGACGCTCCACGCATCACTGCCTTCGCCAGCACGGCAATCACGACACCACCGGACGGACCCCGGCGACGCATGGTCCGCCGATCCGGCCGAACGGGCCAACCAGCACGACGGAGTATCGAAACGATGTGGATGGAGACAGGGACGGGGCGGCGCGCGCGGGCGATCGTGGCCGGCGGAGCGTGGTGCGTGGCCGCCGCGGGCGGGGCGCATGCGCAGGCATCGGCGCCGGGCGCGGCGGTGGCCGTGCTGCCGGCCATCGACGTGCGAGGGCCGGCCGATGCTGCTTCGTCCATCGGACTGGTCGGGCGGCGCACCGCCACCGGCACCAAGACCGACACGCCGGTCGACGAGATTCCGCAAACGCTCAACCTCGTGACCGCGCAACAGATCGACATGACCGGCGCGGCCGACCTGAACCAGGCGTTGCGCTACGTGCCGGGTTTCGCGACGTTCGGCGCCGACAGCCGCACCGACTGGTATGCGGCGCTGCGCGGCTTCACGCCGACGCTGTACGTCGACGGCCTGCCGGCGCCGAACGCGGCCGTGATCGCGAACTGGCGCGTCGATCCGTACACGATCGACTCGATCGCGGTGCTGCGCGGGCCGACGTCGGTGCTGTACGGCGCGGGCGAGCCGGGTGCGATCGTCGACGCGCATACGAAGCTGGCCGACGGCGAGCGCGTGCGCGAAGCCGGCGTGCAGATCGGCAACGATGCGCGCAAGCAAGCCATGCTCGACGTCGGCGACAGGCTCGATCCGGATGGCAAGTACGCCTACCGATTCGTCGGCGTCGCACGCGACGGCAACGCGGTGACCGGCCCGAACGGCGACCGCCGCGTCGCGCTCGCGCCGTCGTTCCGGTGGCGGCCGAACGCCGACACGTCGCTGACGCTTTCCGCGACGTTCCTGCAGGACAGCGGCGACATCTCGTCGAACTTCCTGCCCGCGTCGGGCACGGTGCTGCCGAACCCGAATGGCCGCCTGTCGCAGGACCTCTACATGGGCGACCCGTCGTTCAACGACTACCGCAAGAAGCAATGGTCGCTCGGCTACGCGCTGGAACACCGCGTGAATGCGATCTGGTCGCTGCACCAGGACGTGCGCTGGTCGCACCTGTCGCTCGACGATGCGACAGTGTTCGGCAACGGCCTCGCGCCCCGCAGCACGACGAACATGATGCGTTTCGCGGGGCTGTTCCAGCTCAACTACAGCCGGTTCGACATCGACAACCACGCGCAGGCGCGCTTCGGCACGGGGTCGCTCGAACACACGCTGCTGTTCGGCGTGCAGTTCGACCGGCAGACGACGACCAACAGCGTATGGCTCGCGCTCGCGCCGTCGCTCGACCTGTACCACCCCGTCTATCGGCCCGTGACGGCCGCGATCTTCTCCGGCCCGACGTCGCTCGGCCACGTCGATCAGTACACCGCGATGAACGGTGTCGGCGTGTACGCGCAGGACCAGATCCGCTGGCAGCGCTGGACGCTGACGCTCGGCGGCCGCGAGGATGTCGTGAATGCGCGCTTCGACGACCGCACCGCCGGCACGCATGCGCAGCAGGACGTCAGTGCGTTCTCCGGGCGCGTCGGGCTCACCTATCGCGGCGACGCGGGATTGTCGCCTTACGTCAGCTATTCGACGTCGTTCGATCCCGTCATCGGCGTGCGGATGTTCGGCGGCGGCTTGCCGAAACCGACCCGCGGCACGCAGACGGAGGCCGGGCTGCGCTGGCAGCCGGCCGGCCGGAACCTGATGCTGAACGCGGCCGTGTATCAGATCGACCAGACCAACGTCGTGACGCCGACGCCGGTCAATCTCGACCCGACCGGCACGACGTCGGTGCAGACCGGCAAGGTGCGCTCGCGCGGCATCGAGCTGAGCGCGGTCGGCAAGGTGACGCACGGGCTGTCGATCGTCGCGTCGTATGCATATCAGGACGTCAAGAACGTGCAGGCGAACGACGTATCGCTGAACCACTGGCCGGTGTCCGTGCCGCTGCCGCGGCAGATGGCGTCGATGTGGGCCGACTGGACCTGGCACACGGGCGCGCTGGCGGGCCTCGGCGTCGGCGGCGGCGTGCGCTACCAGAGCGCGTCGGCGGGCGCGCCGGACAATTCGCTGACGGTGCCGAGCGCGACCCTTTACGACCTCGCGATCCATTACGACCTGCCGCGCTGGCGTTTCGCGGTGAACGTCGCGAACCTGTTCGACCGGCGCTATGTGAGCGGCTGCCAGTCGTACGCGGTGTGCGTGTTCGGCAACGAGCGGACCGTGCTGGCCAGCGCGAAATACAACTGGTAAGCACGTTCGCGTTGCATCGGCCTACGCGCGGCGTTGCGGCTGCCGGGCTGCGGCGCGCGCACCCGCGTGGCCCTGGCGGCGCCATTCGGTCGGTGTGATGCCGAACCGTTCGCGAAAGGCGGTCGCGAAATTGGCCGGCGTGGAAAAGCCGATTTCCTTCGCGATGCTGGCGATGCTGAGCGAGGTGGAATCCAGCAGATCCTGCGCGATCCGCAGCCGCTCGTAGCGCAGATACTCGAACACCGTCTGGCCGAGATTGTCGCGAAACGCACGCGACAAGCGTTTTTCGTGCGTGCCGACCGCACGCGCCAGTTCTTCCACCGTCGGCGGATCGTTCAGCGTGCGCGACAGGTGGCGGATCGCCGCGCGTACGATGATGTCGTCTTCCTTACCGCCCGCGGGCGAGCCTTCCGCCTGTTCCGCCGCGGCCGGCCGTTCGCGTTTCGTGCGCGAGAGCTGCACGCGAATCCGCGCGATCACTTCCGCCGGCTCGAACGGTTTCACCACATAGTCGACGCCGCCGATCTCGAGCCCTTCGAGCCGCTCGTGCAATGCGTCGGCCACGGTCAGGAAGATGACCGGGATCGCGCACGTCAGCGGATCGGCGGCGAGCAGACGGCATGCGGTGAAGCCGTCCATGCGCGGCATGCGCACGTCCATCAGGATCAGGTCGGGCATCAGTGCCTGCGCGCGCTGGCACGCTTGCGTGCCGTCGAATGCGATGCTGATCCGGCATCCCGTGCTGCGCAGGATGTCGATCAGCAACCTTAGCTGGTCGGGTTGATCGTCGACGATCAGGATATGCGCGTCGCTCAATGCGGAGATCGATGAAGACATCGTGCACCTGTTGTGAAAAGGCGGTTGACTGCGTTTCCGCGGGTGGCCTGCCCGGTGTGGAGGAAACGTCGGAAGCCGCTCTGTGGCGATGCATCCATTGCATCGCATGCTCGCATCGACTCCGTACAGAGCGGAACCGCGCGGCAGGCAATCGCTCGGCGCATCGCACGGCGTTCGTTGTTTTGATCGCCAAGCCGGTCGACACGCGAGGGATTGCCGTGCTCGCGTGGAAATGATCGCGACTGCCGGAATCGGTGCGAGCGGAATTGTAGGAGCATATTTCGAATCCGGCCAGACATGGCGGCCCTATTCGCCCGATTCACCCTTCACGATTATCGAAAATGGCGGTTTGCGACAGGAACGTGAAGCGTCGATGTGCGTCAATGTTCGTGGTTTACGCGTATATCCGGCGTAAAAGCGCCGAGTCGGCCGGTTTCGAGGTTGTCTTTTTCAGAAAGTTTTTTAATCGAATCCGCTTTGGCAAAGTATTTATCCGCCCGGTAAAAGATTTTGAATGGCGGCGTGGGTGCGAAATCGTTTGCGAGATGAGTGTATTTTACGTAAGTCGTTGAATATTTTAGATTTTACAATCTATAAAGAATGTCGGCTTTAATAATTTAATCTCGTGTCTCATAATTCGTCCGAACTTTGAATGACGGGTGGAGCAGGGCAGCGGAAGTGCCGCAAGCGGCGACGGACGTTGTCAGACCCGGGGCCTGCGCATCAATTGATGCTCGTCCAGGCACATGCTTGCTGCACGGAAATGGAACCCGGTTGCCGGGGATGAAATAAAAGAAGCGTGGTGGGTCGCGGTCGGCGCGACGACAAATCGGGGATGTTCATGACGACGGGTTGAATCTCTGGATTCAGCCGGGGGAAGACTCGTCCATAAGAATCAATACGTATTCCTAATGCAATAGTCGGATTAGCGGAACGGGACGTCGAACCGACGGCATGCCCGGGGCTTTCGAACGCCCTGTCGAAACGAGCGTGCGCGATACGTGTCGTCTCGACAGGGCTTGTGTCCGGGCCGTGGAATCCACTTTCGAGAGAAGTCGCAACCGTAATCGAAGTCGAAGCTGTCAATAAAAGTAAGTAGTCCGTATTCAAACCAGACGCTACACAACGGAGCAGAAGACCATGAAGAGGAAGCAGATTTCGGCGCTTGCCGCCGCGATGTTCACGGGTGCGGGTGTGCTGATCGCCGGCGCCGCTCATGCGGACAATTTCGTCGACCGCGGCAACCCCGACAACGCGCTGAACGGCCAGTGTATCGACGGCACCAACCCGCTATGCGTGGCAACGAAGAACGGCAGCTACGTGGCGGTCAGCACCGCGAACGTGACGCAAGGCACCAATGCGAAGGCCGGCACCAGCGGCATCGCGATCGGCGACCAGTCGAATGCGAGCAGCAAGGGCGGCACCAGCAGCGGCGGCGCGATCGCGATCGGCGTCGGCTCGCAGGCGCTGGCGAACTCGGCCACCGCGATCGGCACGGTGGCGGTCGCGCAGGGCAATACCGCGCTGGCGATCGGCCGTCAGTCGGCGGCGGTCGGCGATTTCTCGATGGCGCTCGGCAACGTCGCGGATGCGCACGGCACGAGCTCGATCGCGCTCGGCCACTCGGCGCTCGCCAGCGGCGACCGCTCGGTCGCGATCGGCGGCGCGAACCCGACGTCGAGCGACGGCGTATCGGCCGGCGCATCGTATGACGCGGCGACGCAAACGCGTGCCGCCGGCACGCAGTCGGTGGCGATCGGCGCCGGCGCGCAGACGAACGACAACAACCAGGTAGCGATCGGCTCGGGCAGCGTCGGCG
>NZ_JACFYV010000277.1:0-7773 GCF_016759955.1 Burkholderia sp. KCJ3K979 | reverse complement strand
GCGACAAGGGTTTCGGGGCATCGGGCCGTCGCCCTCACCGTTGGAATGCACAGCATTCGGATTGGCTGGCGACGTCGGATGTCCACAATGCCGCGCCCCTCCGTCGATCGGCTCGCGCGCTCACCGTTCGATTGCACAGCGTTTCGAGTGGCGTCGGGGCCGGGATATCCACATCAGGAATCGGCATGCGGGGCGCTCACCGTTGAAATTCACAGATTGGCGAGTGAATTTCGGCGGCGGATATCCACATCGGAAACCGCGCGTTTCGTCGGTCCTCCGCCTGCGCTCACCGTTCGAATACACAGGGGCGAGAGTGAGTTTGCCGGCTGGACATCTCGCCTGAACACGCTGGTCGAGCGATTGCCGGCTCGCTCTCACCGTTGAAATACACAGGGCTTCGACTGGCTGGCGGGGTAGTTGTCCACGTGCGGAACTGCGTTGCCTCCCGGCCATACGCGCACTCTCACCGTTGAAAACCACAGCGCTTCGAGTGCTTGAGCAGGCCGGATATCCACATGGACGTGCGTTCTCCGATCGATAGCTGACGCACGTTTCGAAGCGTACCGCCAAGGGGCAATCCATACCGGAAGCGGCTCGTCATGCGGTCGGGCACGGATGCTCACCGTCGAAATACACAGTGCCTCGAGTCGTTTCGACGGACGGATATCCACATGAGCGAACGCGCTCGATCGATAAGAGAAGCACGCTTCGAAGGCTACCGACGAGTGGCAATCCATACCGGAAGCGGCTCGTCAACCGATCGGGTGCGGATGCTCACCGTCGAAATACACAGTGCCGCGAGTCGTTTCGACGGATGGATATCCACATGAGCGAACGCGCTCGATCGATAAGAGAAGCACGCTTCGAAGGCTACCGACGAGTGGCAATCCATACCGGAAGCGGCTCGTCATGCGGTCGGGCACGGATGCTCACCGTCGAAATACACAGTGCCGCGGGTCGTTTCTGCCGACGGATATCCACACGGGCACGCGCGTCGTCGTTGCTCCCACCTTGCGCTCGGGTCGGACAGGAACAGCGCTCGTGCGGCATCGGCAGTCGAACGGCAGCATTCCGACGGCCCTCGCGCCGATCGCCGGCTCACGCTCACCATTGAATTGCACAGCGCGCCGAGTCGCTGGAGAACGCGGACAGGCACGTCGAAATCTGCATATTGCGAAGCACGCGCCGGCGCTCACCGTTAGAATGCACAGCCCTTCGATTGGGGGCCGGAGCCGGATGTCGACGTGTCGGGTCTGCAGATCGCGGTCATGCACGCTGCGCCATTCGGCTAGAATGCGCGGCGCTCCGAACCTCGGCAACGACCGGAAACCCGCGCCAATGCAGGCACACCGCCAGATCGGTCGCGACACTCACCGTTGACTTTCACAGCATTTCGCTTCGATTTGCCGCGAGTTGTCCACAACCCGCTTCATGTATCGCGCAGCGTCCGGTCACCCTCACCTGTGAAAACCACAGCGCGCCGAGTCGTTTCGGGCCGCAGATATCCACAACCGGCGCACGCCCGGATCTTCCTCTGCCGCTCGACGGACGACTCGGCGCGTGACAATCGGGAAAAGCTGGAAAGGCTTGTCGGGACGGCCTCGGCGGCACACTCACCGTTCAAATGCACAGCGTTTCGAGTGATCGTGGTGAGCGGTTGTCCACATCCCTCCGCCGATGCCTCATCGCATCGGCGCGCACACCCGGGCGACGTTATTCGGCAATCGACCGAATGATCTTCGCCGGATTGCCGCCGACCAGCGTATTCGGCGGGACGTCCCGGGTGACGACGGCCGCGGCTGCGACGACCGCGTTCTCGCCGATCGTCACGCCGCCGATGATCGTCGCGCCCGCGCCGATCCACACGTTCCGCTCGATCACGATCGGCTTCGCGATCACGCCGTCGCGCCGCCGCGAAGGCTCGACCGGATGACCGGACGTGATCAGGCTGACGTTCGGGCCGATCATCACGTCGTCGCCGATCTCGAGTCCGCCCAGGTCGTAGAACGTGCAGTTCTGGTTGACGAACACGTTGCGCCCGAGCTTCATGCCGGCGCCGCCCGTCGCATGGAATGGCGGGATCAGCATGAAGCCGTCGTCCACCTGCGAGCCGATCAGTTCACCGAACAATGCGCGTACGTCCGCCGCATCGTCGAACGTCAGGCGGTTGAGCCGCGCGGTGATCGCCATCGCCCGCTTGACCTCGGCCACCATGGCCGCCGATTCGGGCGTTCTGCGCGGAATGATCGTGGTGCGATCGTCGGTTGCCATGCGTGACTTGTCTCCGGTGAGTGCGACGGTGCGTGATGCGTCGGCGAGCGCGGCCGGGCGATTGCGTTACCGTATGCGTGGGTACTGGGCAATGAGCCGGGCGCAGTGTAGCAATGCTGGTTCGCGCCAAGGATTTCTCTGAATTTTCATAACTAGTTTTTCTATAACTAGTTATATTACGAAATTCAGTCACACAAGGCTCTGCGGGTCATCTCCCGCGATTCACCGCTGCCCCAGCGCATCGAATCAGGTGCGTGCAACCAAACCTGGTACCCCTAGCGGAGCGCCCTTGGCCGGGCGCCCCTAGCCGGGCGCCCCTGTCCCAACCTCCCGCGCTCGGGTACGCTTGAGCATCGACCGGATCGACAGCAGCACCCAAACGCGGAGGCGCGATGAAGCTCTACTACTGGCCGAAGACCCGGGCATTCCGGGCGCTGTGGATGCTCGAGGAAATCGGCGGGGTGTACGAACTCGTGCCGATCGACCTGCGCTCGCACGAACAGGGCAGCGACGCGTTCGTGCAGGTCAACCCGATGGCGAAGCTGCCCGCGCTCGACGACGGCAGCGCCCCGTTCGCCGAATCGGGCGCCGTGCTGCTCTATCTTGCCGACCGTTGCCCGGGCGCCGGGCTCGGCGTCGCGCCCGACGATCCGCTGCGCGGCCGCTTCCTTCAGTGGATGTTCTTCACGCCGACCTGCCTCGAACCAGCGATGGCCGAGAAATTCACCGGCGCGTCGGGCAACCCGGTCGCGTTCGGCTGGGGCAATATCACACGCGTGCAGCGCGCCCTCGCGCAAGCGCTCGCCCACAGCCGCTGGCTCGTCGGCGAACGCTTCACCGCGGCCGACCTGCTGCTCGCCAGCACGCTGAAGATCGCGTTCGATGCGCATCTGCTGCCGCACGAAGGCGTGCTCGGCGACTACGTCGCACGCGCCGAGGACCGCGACGCGTTCCGCCGCGCGGTCGCGATCGAACAGCGCGAAGCGGCGCGTCTGCTGCACGCATGACGCGCGACGGGGCGGCGCCCCGCCGCCCTTGATCACGCCTGCGCGGCCGGCCCCGGCGCCGACGCACCCGCGTCGATCACCACGCCCGGCGAACCGCGCTCGTCGGTATCGACGTCGATCGGCACGACTTCATGAAAATGCGTGTAATCGATGTGCGTGATGCCGTCCTCGTCGTGCATCAGGTCGACATAGCGGTGGCCCCAGCGGATCGCGTCATGCGCCCACTCATGACGCGCCTGCATGACCTGCGCGGTGGTCTCGTCCGAGCCCTCGATCGTGATCAGCAGCGACGCTTCGCGCGCGGCGAGCGACTCAGGCGTCTCGCCGAACAGCGCGCTCGACTCGTCGATCACGTGCATCAGGTTCCAGCCGAGCAGGAAGATCGGATGCTCGTTGCGCACGAGCGGCAGGTCGTGAATCTTGCGCAGCGAGTAGCCCTCGTGCGTGCCTTCGACGCGCATCAGCCGCAGTTTCGCCTGCGCCTCGGCAATCACGTTCTGGCGGGCATTCGCGGCGCGCACCATCAGCGTCATCCGGCCGTTGAGCGGCCGCACGATCGCGTAGCGCGCGAACAGGATTTTCGCCTGCGGCCGCGAAAACCGCGCGAACACGAGCCCCGTGGCCAATGCGATGCCCGACATCCCGACGAAGATCTCGAACGTCGCGACGAGGTGCGCATAGACCGTCTGCGGATGCATGTCGCCGTAGCCGACGGTCGCAAGCGTCTCGACGCTGAAGAAGAACGCGCCGCCGAAGCCGGCCGGCGACTGGTTCGCGATCGGCGCATGGCCGAGCAGGTAGAGCGTCGCGAAGCCGCCGTTGAGCAGCAGGAACAGCACCGCGAGCGACAGGAAGAACACGGGCCAGCTGACCGTCAGCGCGCGATGGTAGAAGTCGCGCCAGCCGAGCGGCGGCATCCCGTACGCGATCACCGGGCGGGTGCCCGACCAGATCTTGCGGCCATGGCCGCGGGAGGCTGGGGAGGACGAATCGACGTTCATCGCGCGGCGCCGGTTGCAGGGAGGCGATGAGCGTAGCACGCGCGGCGGCGGCCGGGAATGCGGGCCGGTTTGGAACGGCAACGCGCCGCGCAGGCGTAAAAAAGCCGGCCGCACGAGCGGCCGGCTGCGTCGTCATGCGAACCCGCGCGTCGCGCGCGCCGCGCTCACTTCCGGTCGACGATCACCTGGTCGAACGTACCGCCGTCGGCGAAATGGGTCTTCTGCGCGTTCGCCCAGCTGCCGAAGACCTGCTCGACGCTGAACGTCTTCAGCGCCTTGAACTCGGCCGCATGCTTCTTCAGCACGGCCGCATCGCGCGGGCGCAGATGGTGCTGCGCGATGATCTCCTGCGCTTCCGGCGTGTACAGGTAGTCGAGATACGCCTGCGCGACCTTGCGCGTGCCCTTCTTGTCGACCACCTTGTCGACGACGGCGACGGGCGGCTCCGCGAGGATGCTCGCCGACGGATACACGGCGTCGAACTGCGCGCCCGACGCGCCCGTGTCCATCAGCGCGACTTCGTTCTCGAACGTGACGAGCACGTCGCCGATGCCGCGCTGCGTGAACGTCGTCGTCGCGCCGCGGCCGCCCGAATCGAGCACCGGCACGTTGCGGAAGATCGCCTTCTCGAAGTCGAGGGCCTGCTGGTCGGTCGCGCCCTTCTGCTTCTGGAAGCCCCATGCGGCGAGATACGCATAGCGGCCGTTGCCCGACGTCTTCGGGTTCGCGATGATCACCTGGACGCCCGGCTTCGCGAGATCGCTCCAGTCCTTGATCGCCTTCGGGTTGCCCTTGCGCACGAGGAACACCATCGTCGTCGAGTACGGCGAGCTGTTGTCCGGGAAGCGCGCGCGCCAGTCCTTGGGCAGAAGCTGCCCGCGCTCGGCGAGCAGGTCGATGTCGTTCGGCTGGTTCATCGTCACGACGTCGGCCTGCAACCCCTGCAGCACCGACAGCGCCTGCGCGCTCGATGCACCGTGCGACTGCTTGATCGTGACCGTCTCGCCGGTCTTTTGCTTGTAGGCGGCGGCAAAGCTCGTGTTGATGTCCTTGTACAGCTCGCGCGTCACGTCGTACGACACGTTCAGGATCGACGTGTCCGCGTGCGCGGCCGTCGCCGCCACGACCAGCGCCGCCGCCGCACCCGTGTGCAGCCAGCGGCCGATCCCCTTGATGCTTGCCATCGTGATATGCCCCGTTTCCAGTGGTGGTGAATGTGCGTGACCGCACGCGTACGCGCTGTCATCGAAACGTAAGCGGGCATTCTAGCGGCCGGCCGCGGCGCGCCTTCCAATCAGTCGTGGAAAGCAAATCTCGAATTCTGCTAAACGGCGGCCGGGGGCTCGCGCGCGCCGCCGCCCCGGTGTTAAGATCGCCGCTCAGCCCACTCACGGTTCATCCATGTCCGCTACCCTGCGCTCGCCCTCGATCCTCGCCGCCGTCGCGGCAGGTGCGCGCGCGGCCGGGCTGAAACTGAAAAAACGACTCCTCGACTGACGGGGACGTCGCGTCCCGTCAGGCGAATGCCGGACGGGATGCCCGCAGGTCGTTTCTTTCTCCTTGCACGCACGCCTCGCTCCGGCACACCGCCGGCGGAACGGTTCCTTCTCACTCCGTTTCCACCATGAGGCTTTGCATGAACACACGTTTCGAAGGTATCTGGCTGCCGATCATCACGCCGTTTCATCATGGCGAGGTCGACCATGCAGCGCTCGCGCGGCTCGCACGCCACTATGTGGCCGCGGGCATCGCAGGCTTCGTCGCGGGGGCGACGACCGGTGAAGGCGTGCTGCTCGACGCGCGCGAACAGGACGCGGTGTTCGCGACGCTGCGCGATGCGGCGCCCGCGCTGCCGATCGTCGTCGGGCTGACCGCGAGCGCGACGCACTTCGCGGCCGCCCGCGCGCGCGAACTCGCGGCGCTGCGCCCCGACGGGCTGCTCGTCACGCCGCCCGTCTACGTACGGCCGACGCAGGACGGCATCCGCCGCCATGTCGAAGCGATCGTCGACGCGGCCGACCTGCCGGTGCTCGTCTATAACATCCCGTACCGCACCGGCGTGAACGTCGAACTGGACACGCTGCAGGCGCTCGCGTGCGACTCGCGCGTCGCCGGCATCAAGGAATGCGGCGGTACGCTCGACCGGATGAGCCGGCTCGTGCACGACACGCCGCTCGCGATCCTGTCCGGCGACGACAACCAGAATTTCGCGGCGATGTGCGCGGGGGCGCACGGCGCGATCGCGAGCAGCGCCCACGTGCTGCCCGAATGGCATGTGCGCATCCATGCGCTACTGCGCGACGGGCGGCTCGCCGATGCGCGGCGCCTGTCGGTCGCGCTGCAGCCGCTCGTCGCAGCGCTGTTCGCAGAACCCAACCCGGCGCCGGTGAAGGCCGTGCTCGCCGCGCAGGGGTGGTGCGAGGACGGGTTGCGGCTGCCGTTCGTGCCGGCGAGCGAGGGGTTGCGGGAGCGGTTGGACAAGCTCCGTGCGGAGCTCGAAGCGTCCGCGTCGGCGGCTGCTACAGCGTAGGGACTCGATCCCGAAACTGTTTCAGACCGTCAAGATTCTTGACGCACCATACTGCGCAAGGTGGCCGTCGGCGGTGATGAGCACCATCGGCTCGTACGAGGCCTGCGCGACCAGCAATCGGTCGAACGGGTCGCCGTGGTGATGGGGAAGATGACGAACGGCCGCACCGTGTGCGGCCCGAACGGGCAGTTCCCGGTATTGACTCATCTTGAGCTTGTCGACCAGCCGATCCACATCGACGTCCAGCTTCCCCTTGCTGGCTTTGATGGCCACTTCCCAGATACTCGCGCTGCTGATGAACACTTCGTCTGCGGAATCAATCAACCTGCGCGCGCGAACACTCAGCTTCGGATTATTCGCAACCATCCAGAGAAAGATATGCGTATCGAACAGCAGTCGCATTACTTGCCTTCGAACGCGTCCAACAAATCGTCGGGAAGCGGTGCATCGAAGTCGTCGGCTATCCATATCTCGCCCTCCATGGCCCCGTACGGATGAATCGGCCTGAGCGGCACGAGCCGGACCGCCTGCTTGCCGGCCTGCGTGATCACGACACGTTCGCCGGCAATCGCGGCATCGAGAAGCCGCTGCAGATCGAGCGTGGCTTCGGGAACAGTGGCAACTTGCATGATGAGCTCCATTGAGTGACCCACCATTGTTACGACATTCGCGTCATTGCTCCAATAGGCCGAACGTCCAGCCGCTCGGACACTGGCTGGTCGTCGCGTCCGGAATCACGCCGCAAGCGCTCCCTCCGTCGCCTCCCCCACCGCCTGCGTCACGATCCGCGCGAGCCGATCGACCGTCGGCGTCGCCGACGACGTGCGCCGCAGCAGGATCAGCGGCAGGCTCGGCAGCGCCGGCAGCCCGCACGACGCCGCATCGAGCACGCGCACCGACGCGGGCAGCCCGTAATGCGAGCGCACCGTCAGCCCGAGACCGGCCGCCGCGGCCGCCCATAAGC